>JAUYES010000049.1 GCA_030691225.1 Holophaga sp.
CTGAGTATATCTCGCCACGAGAAGTTGATGGGCTGGACCGGACGAGTCGTCACAATCACAGGATGGCATTAGGGGAGTTCCGGAACTCGGCCTGGATGGTCAGGACACTCCCGCGTAGAATGCGAATCCGAGATTTCGTGCTGAAAGTTCAGAGATGTGACCCATCAGGAAAATGCTTGTGGGAAGATTGCCCACGATGAACATCGAGTTCGCGTGAAAACTGACTTAGTAGACAAGATCCTCCAATACGCCCTCGCGCGTGCGGCGCAGGAGGATTTTGGCAACCGCGAACTGGGTCCCATTCACCTTCTCAAGTTGGTGTATCTATCGGATCTCGAATTCGCCAAGACGCATGGCGGACAGACTTTCACTGAGACACCATGGCGATTCCATCACTTTGGTCCCTGGGACTTCTCGGCATTTCAACGGATCGCACCGGTGATGGAGGGGATTGGAGCATCCGCCAGACCCGTGGTTAGCGCCCGTTTCGAATCCGAAACAACCTTTTGGTCACTCGACCCAAGGGATGCGGGAACCGAACGTCTGTATGTGGAGTTGGATGGGGAGCTCCCAGCCCGCATGACTCTTGCCATCAGTCGAGCCATTCACGATTTTGGTCGTGATACCTCAGCTCTTCTTGATTTCGTCTATAAAACACCTCCTATGACCGTGGCGGCTCCTGGGGAATTGTTGGACTTCTCGCAAGCCGTTCGAGCACCTCGTCCATCATTTGCCATGATGCAAGATGGGTCTGCTTCGCTGTCCCTGAGCCGCAGGCAAAAGAGAACCCAGGAAGAACTCAAACAGGGGCTACTCGAGAAGTTGCGAAAAACACCCGCTGGGAGCCCACGACCAGGATGTGTTGTCCCCCCGCCGGCGCCCCGCGATCAAATCTTTGCCGATGGTGTGCGGTGGCTCGATTGTATGGCGGGTGCACCAGTCCCCGAAATCCTGGATGGGGTTTTGGATTTTGATCATTCAGTTTGGCGATCTGACATGAGGACTCCCAGTGAACTTTCCTGACCATAGTCTCCAGGGCTTCACGGGTGAATGGTGGGAACAGGCCCCGGGACATTCCGTAGGGTTCGGAACGTTGCTGGAAGTATTTGTCCATCACATGGACAAGCTGCCAATCCAGTTGATAACTGAGGGGCGCGTGGAACCGACCGCTCACGGCCAGGCAAAGATGAAGGCAATCCCCTTCAACATCAGGCGACACATCCAGCGGGCGCCGGTGCCAATCGCAGCACTGCCATCCTATCCGGGCGAATCGTATATAGCCCTCAGGGGGAAAGTCCGACCGGCTATCGTCCTTGGAGCTGACTTCTCTGCCGTCAGCCAAGAAGATAAACGTCGACACCTGGATTGGCAGACGGCTCCAGTTTTCCTCGTGGCCCCCTTTTACGGCGTGGAACGGACTGACGAGCGCAACGGATTTCATCCCGAATTCGTGGAACGCGTCCAAAAGGCATACTACAAACAATTTTTATGGGATCGCCTTCCTTCCGGCGCTTTGGAATTGTGTTCGGCCCGTACGCGCGAAGGGTCCATGTTGAGATTCGACCACATCGTCCCAGTCGGTTCGGACCCCAGCTTTTACAGAAATACGGGATATCGACTCAATGACGATGGGCAAAGACTAATCAAGGAATGGCTCGAATGGGTATGGTTCAACGACATGCGTGAAGATTCGTTTCTGCTCGGATTCAGATCTCAATTCATTTCAGCGGAGTGATCATAGGGGTTTCGAACCCTATTTCGGCGCCATAGGCTGGGGCTCATTGCCCAAAGGCCGTTTGAGCATGAACTCCACTACCTTCACGCATTGTTGGCATTCGCGTTCCTCAGTTCCTCCTTCCTGGCAGACATCAGGTGGACGGACACCGTCCTTCAGGTGATACCGAACCTCGTGGGATTCACGCTGGCCGGATATTCGGTCCTGCTTGGTTTCGGCGCGGAGCGATGACAAGTTCAAGCAAATCCTCGCTGTCACGACGATCAACGATGATGGGCATTTGGCCTACATCGGATTCAGCGCGTCCTTCGTCAGCTTCATCGTCTTCCAGGTCATCGCTCTGGCCCTGGCGACCATGGCCAAGTCGATGCCTTTCGTGTTCATCGGAAAGGTCACCGGATTCCATATCGGCAATCAAGTCCCCGAGCTTCTTCCATTGTTCGGCCCCGCCACCAGGATCAGTTGGTTTGTATGCTGGTGGGCCTTCATCTACGCGTTGTCCCTTGCCCTGGCCGCGACCCTGTCGATCTTCAGGCTGGCTCGGATCTACGACAAGATGCTGTCCGCCGATCAGACGCTCGGTCCGCCAGAGCGATGATCCGACTCGGATTCGCTCATGGACAGTTATGGGAGAGGCCTGGGAATAGGCATCCACTGAACGACATCACAGGCGGGTGATAATCCTATATTGCGAATGCGCCATTCGGGTTGTCCGAACCTCGTATCCCAGCGGGCAATAGCCTTTTCGCCTTGGATGGTAAGAGGCGCATGCGTGTTTCCGGAACATCAAGGCCCATGATAGGGTCCGGTCGGCCGGAAAGGAGTCCGGGTGCCGCAACCAATTGATCCCCTTCCGCTCGGAGCCTGAATGCGTCGCACTTCAAAAAACGTTTAACGTATCCCGCAACAGTGAAGGCTATGGGAAGGTTGGCAATCTGGCTGATCCTCCCCCCCATGGACACCAGCAAGGGTGCGGGCGTGAAACGGATGGCGCATCGAATGGGCGTTGCAAGCGGGTTTGGCTTGGGATTCGTTTCCCCCGCATTGGATGAATCCCCTGACCGGTTACCCCCGAAAATTGGTTTGTAGAGCCGAGGGGGACCCATGTCAGGGGGAAACCGCAACCCAGTTCCCGTCACCAACCGAGACCCCGGGGAGGTGTCGGCGAGTGGGGGCGAAAAGTGCGGGAGGGATTGTGGTCCGCCCCAAAGGGATCGGCATCCTATCGTCACGGATCCTATCCATGCATGGGACGCTAAGGAGGCCGCAGAGGGAATGCTTGCAGCCTTGCTCTCCGTCGGGATGGAGAAATGGGAGGCCCTAGGGCAGATAGTTTCGGCCTTCGGGTCAGAACTCCCGCCTACCTCCTGGGCCAGATGGGCCGCCGGTCGTTGCGAAGGCTTCGAGGATGCGCGGTCCGCGGCGGATGGCCTCGCCGTGTCCACGCCCCACCTTGGGGACGCACTGCTCCAGGAATGGCTCCGCGGGCGAAGGCTGGAATCCTCGATCGGGCTGTCGGACAGGCGGTGGATTACGGCCCTGCCGGAAGGGCTCCAGGTGGAAGGGGACCTTTACCTTGTCGGCTGTCGTTCGCTTTCGGTGCTCCCCGAGGGTCTTCGGGTAAGGGGGGACCTCTTTCTCCTGGACTGCACCGCGCTCCGCGTAATTCCCAAGGGGTTGGAAGTCGGGAAGAACATCTTTGGAAATGGCTGTGTCGCGTGGGATGGGGTCGTCCCTGGCGACGCCCAAATCGGGGGGGACGTATTCCTTGAGGGGCGTCCCATCCCCTTCGCGAAGCCAGGGGATCATCTATGCATCCTGAGGCGTTGACCGCCCATCGTCGACCTCCTGGCCTTAATGCCGCATAGTGTTCCGTTGGAGATGGGAGATTCGGATGGACCGCGCACCCTTACCTTTATGCCCGAACCCAAATCCGATCCTCAATCGATTTGGCGCAAATATGGGCGTACCCTTTGAATGGGGCGGGTTCAACCGAAAATGACTCGGCCCCCAACCCGGATGCCAATTGGGATCTCAACTCCCGCCCATAAACGGAGATCCCCACCGACCTCCAGATCCTTTGAAAGCTTCGATAGGTGCCGGCAGGCCCTGATATCCAATTCGCGACCCACCGAAAGTCCAGTCCCTAATTGACTTAGGCCATGACAACCCAGAAGACTGAGGGAACCTGCCACAACCGTTTCGCTCCCAATGGATTCCAAGGATACGCAGCCGACTAGGCCAAGATTTCCTTCCACAGATAGCCCTTCAGGAAGACTTCGGACCCACGTTAGGCCGTTCAGTAAAAGGTCTCCTTCCACCCGATGGCCGCGAAGCCAATCCTGGAGCAATTCCTGCGCAAGATCCGGCGCAAACTCAGCCAGCTCGTCAAGCGTCGCGACCGCATCCGTGGTAGTGATTCTCCTTTCCAATGCCATTCGCCATTCCTGCCTTGCCACATGGTGGCCGACCAGAACCGAAACTTGCCCCAAGGCTTCCCAATGCCGCATGCCAGTGGCCTCTAGGCTTCGCAAAACCGCATCTTCCGCATCGATTTCAAGGACCAAACACGGAAGGGTTTCCGGCCGGGCGGTTCCTTCGCTTCGGCATATGGGAGAAAGCGCGGATAGAAGTGATCTACACATTGGCACTTTCCGCATGGCCAAATCCTCCGCAACTTCCAAGCTTGCCGAGAACCCCAACTTGTCAGGCAATCATGTCCCCGTGACACGTATTCCATCTCGGATCAGCTTTCAAGGCCGATTCACTTAAATGGCGGAATCCAAATGGCATCCACTATGTAATCCAAGGGAGAAACCCATGAACCTGGACAAACAGTCTTGCGAAGAAAATTCGCTCAGGTCGGCTATTCGCGCGTTCTTAGACCACTGTAGGCATGAACG
>JAUYES010000460.1 GCA_030691225.1 Holophaga sp.
TTGGCTCTCGCGGATTTCCAAGAACGGATGCGGCGCACCTTCAATCTGGATCGCGTCAACGTGGTTTGGCGACCGGGTAGTGAAGGTACCTCCGAAAGCACGGTCACGGTTGGAAAGACGCTTGCATTCCAAAACTGGAAGGTGCCCTTGGTCTTCACCCAGAAGAAGGTGGGTGATGTAACCACGCTCAGCGGCCAGATCGAATTGCGGTTAGGCAATCTTGTTCTACAACTGGGTCTTAGCCAATCGGGAGCCTCAGGTTTGAACCCTGCTGGAGAGATTCGGCATCGTTGGAGCCCGAAATGAAAATTCAACTCCGCGCCTTTGCCAGGTATCGCGATCTGCTTGGCTTCGAGACCCTGCAGTGGGATTTTCCAGAGCCCACGACTCTGGCGGATCTGTTGCTGAATCCGCAGTTGGCTGCCTTGCCCAAGGAAGCACTCTTAGCCGTGAACCAGAGCTTTGCGGCCAAGGAAACGATCCTGGCAGATGGCGATGAAGTTGCCTTGATGCCGCCTGTTAGTGGCGGGTGATCAGGCGCTAACGGTGCCGTTTAGGTTGTTTTTTAGCAACGACTTAGGAGCCGCTGCAGTAGCTTGACGGCGTGTTTTGAGCCATCCCATCGCATCAGCATCAGGGCCTCCCCAAGGCCACACCAGCGGTATTCGCTGTGTTCCTCGGTGGCTAAGTGCACCATGGCGTCCGGCGCCACTTCCATATGAAAGCAGGTTTCGGTATTGAAGAGGGGTTCTCCTGGGGGAAGGCCTAGCAGCATCGGATCCACCCAAAAGGTGTGAGCAAAGTCCAGAGTGCTAAGGATTCCAGAGAGGCCTGCTTCTTCGCGAAGTTCCCGATGGGCCGCGACTTCAGGGGTTTCACCGGGCTCCAGAAGGCCCGTGACGCTTGACCACCAGAGGCCCTGGTCGGGTTGGCGCAGCATCATTAGCACCTCGGGGCCCGTTGGCCCTCGGCGCCAAGTCAGAGCTGAAACACTTCGAGACTGGGGTTTCACAGGTAAAGGTTCGTAGCTGAATATTTCCGTAATGTGATGAATCAACCGATCGGCGGCCTGTTCCCAGGTAGGTGCGGCATCACCCAGCAGGGCAGCCAAGCTGCAAACACCCTTGTCGGTGATGCCACAGGGGGTGATCCAGCGGAAATGATGCAATTCCGGCGCTACGTTAAAGGCAATGCCATGAGTGGATACCCAGCGTTTAAGGTGAATCCCTAAGGCGCCGAGTTTCTCCCAGCCGCGCTCGGTATTGACCCAAACACCCGGAAAGCCCTCTAGGCGCTCGGCCACAACCTGGAAATCCGCAGCGGTGCGAATCATGGCCTCTTCCAGGCCCCGCACGAAACGACCCAGATCCTTGCGCCCATCGCCCAGGTTGCAGATGGGGTAGATCACAACTTGGCCCGGCCCGTGGTAGGTCACTTGGCCGCCCCGGTCGGTTTCGAATACCTCGACGCCACGTTCTTCAAGAAAGGCATCGTTCACGTGGATGTCATGACGTGTGGCGTTTCGCCCTAGGGTGAAGACCGGGGGGTGTTCTACTACCAACACCTGATCGGGCAGGGCACCGCTTAATACATCCAAGGCCAGGGCTTTCTGCATTCGCAGACCGGCCTCGTAAAAAACACTCCCCAGGGAGCGAATCTGCGCGGGGCGGGGGGTGCTGAAACCGATATCGACCATGGGACAAGTGTCGGGTAATCGGTTCAGCAGGGGAAGGTCGAGGATTCTGTTCTAAGATTCCCAGGCCAGTATGCCGAAGCATCCAACGGGGAAGGTTCATGCATCATTGGCTCCGTTTTCTCTTAAGCCTGGTGATGGCCTGCGGGCTGCTGGGGGAAGAGAACCGCCAACGTCCCTGGACTTCGCGGCCTACCTCATTGCAGTTTCAACACTTAAGCGTGAGTCATGGATTATCTCAAAGCACCGTGTACGCGATTCTTCAGGATAAACGCGGCTTTTTATGGTTTGGCACCGAGGATGGCCTGAACCGTTATGACGGCACTACTTTTAGGCCTTTTCGCCGGGAGGATGGCAATAACCGTTCGTTGCGAGCGAACTGGATTACTTGCCTGCTGGAGGATCGCAACGGCAGCCTATGGGTTGGCACCATGTCGGGTGGCCTCCATCGCTATGACCGGGACCATGACGCCTTCCAGCGCGTGTCGCTGGATCCAAGCAACCCGGAAGCCCCTCAGGACATCACGACTCTGGCCGAGGATAAGGAGGGCAATCTTTGGATTGGAACCTACGGCAGCGGCCTCGCCCTTTTCTCCAAAGATCAAGTCGCGGCAGCCAATCCAATTCCCCAGGTTTTTCTTCCCAATCCTGAGAAGCCAGGCAGTCTTCCGGGTTTTGATCCCCGAGCCATCCTTTGCGATCGCCAGGGTCGGGTGTGGTTGGGATTTCAGGATGGTGGTCTAGCCCAGGTGAAAAGAAGTGCCGCGAGCATCACCTTCCAAGCTTTCGCCGCGCCTAGCGATGGCACCGCGCCCAGGAATATCAATGCCATTGGGGAGGATTCGCATGGCGTGATTTGGATCGGGTGCGAACAGGGTTTTTTCAGTCTGCAACCTGGCCAAACGCGGTTTCAACGACACCTTGCGAAACCAGGAATTCCCGGAGGGCTTGGCAAGGATCATGTGCGCCGGATCGTGCCCGATCGCGCTGGAACGCTATGGATCGGCACCGACGGCGGTGGTCTGCATCGCATGCTGCCTCGGTCCCGCCCGGAAGATCCACCCCAATTTCGCCGCTTCGTGAACGACGCTCGCAATCCTTTTAGCCTGAGCAGCAATGCCATCGAATCTATTTATGAGGATCGATCCAACGTGCTGTGGGTGGGGTGTTATGTTGCAGGACTGAACAAGGTTGCGCTCAGTGCCTTTGGCGAGGAGCGGGAACGCAGTGCCTTGGTGAAATACCTTCATAATCCTTCCGACAGTTCCAGCCTTAGTGGCAATGCGATCAACGCCATCCTGGTCGATCGTTTTGGGAGCCTTTGGGTTGGCACCGAAGCCTTTGGTTTGAATCGGGCGATCTCCAAGCGCGGGGGTGAAGCCTTGAGTTTCGAGCGCTTCCGAGCTGCGCCTGGGGTGGGTTCACTGCAGGATGATGTCGTCACCTGCCTGTACGAGGATCGTCAGGGGCGACTATGGGGCGGAGGTGTTTCGGGAGGACTTTTCCAGGTGGAGGGTACCTCTCCCGGTCAGCGCCCTCGGTTTACCCATTACCAAAACAAAACCGGCAATTCCGCGAGCCTGCGGAGCAATTTCGTTAACTGCATTCGAGAAGATAGCCAGGGGAATCTCTGGGTTGGAAGCATGGATGGTGGTTTAAGCCGCTTTGATCCCGCCACGGGGAAGGTGAAGGGCTTCAGCATCAAGGACGAGAATCTCGGGACTGATACGGTAGATGATATTCGCGAGGACCGTTTTGGAACCCTCTGGTTGGCTACCTTTAACGGCATCGCCCGCTTCCGACCCGATTCGGGCGAAGTTCGGGTCTATCGTCCTGACGGTCAGCCAGGTTCGCTAAATTATGGCAATGTGCTCTGCCTTCATATCGATCCCGAGGGCGTTCTGTGGGCTGGTACCAACGGTGCTGGGCTTAATCGCATGGAAATCCCCCCTTGGAATGGTGCCAAGCCCTTCTTTACTCGGGTTGATCCCGAGGCCGGCATTCCGGCTACGGTGATCACTTCCATTGAGGAAGGAACCCAAGGTCTGCTTTGGGTGAGTACGAGTCGAGCCCTGTATCGCTACGATCGACGCACGCTCAAGGGGCGAACCATTGGTGTCCAAGATCAGATCAAGGGCAACGAATTCTTGCGCCGCGCCTCCTTCAAGACGGCTTTGGGGGAACTCTTTTTCGGGGGCACCCGTGGCCTCAATCTTTTCCACCCAGATGACATTACGATCAACTCCACCGTGCCCGCTTTGGCCCTCACGGATTTCCAGTTGTTCAACCAGTCGGTGCCCGTTGGTAAGCCCTTCTACGACCGAAAAATTTTGGACAAAAGCATCACCGAGAGTTCAGAACTAACCCTGCTGCCTGGGGATACGGTAGTCACCTTCACCTTCGCGGCCTTGCACTTTGTGGCTCCGGAACACAACCAATACCAGTACCGCCTCGAAGGGCTCGAAGACCGATGGAGCCTGCTCGGAAATCGAAATCTCCTGACCTTCACCACGCTCCCATCAGGCACCTACACTCTGCGCGTAAAGGGTTCCAATTCCGATGGTCTTTGGAACGAAGAGGGGCTGAGCCTGCGCATTCGGGTGCTGCCTCCCTGGTACCAGACGTGGTGGTTCATCACCGCCTCGATCGTGTTCGGCATTGCGCTTGTGGGCGGCGGGGTTAAGTGGCGTTTGGCACAGCTGGAGAAGAACACGTTTGAATTGGAAACACGAGTCACTCAGCGAACGGAGGCTCTTGCACTCGCCAATGCACGCCTTCACGAGATCAATCGTCAGAAGGAAAAACTAACGGCCATGCTGGTGCATGATCTTCGGTCTCCCCTCACCGCCATCATGGGCACTCTGGACATCATGGAAGAGGAACAGACCTTGAATCTGCGCTTGCTGGGGCGCGCGCGAGTAAGTATCCGCCACATGATCACCATGCTCAACGACATGCTGGAAGTGTTCCGCACGCGAGAAGGCGGCATGCCTCTGGATTTAGCCAAGGTGGATGCCGAAAGCATTCTCGTAGCCGTGCGGGGCGCCTTTGAGGTGCAGTGCAGCAAAAAGGGAATCACGCTGCTTTCTCCAGGTGCCGAAGGCTTGCCTGAGTTCACGGCCGACCCAGGCAAGGTGGAACGTGCTCTTTCAAACCTCTTGGGCAACGCCCTGAAATACACGCCCCAGGGTGGCACCATTACGGTGATCGCCAGTCACGAACAGAACACGACTCCACCTCGGATTAGTTTCGAAGTGAGTGATACCGGCTCAGGCATCGCCCCCGATCAGATTTGCCATATTTTTGATCCCTATCGCCAAGCCTCTTTGAAGGATGCCAACCTTGGTGTGGGCCTAGGCCTGGCCATTGTTTCCCGCATCATGGAGGCCCACCAGGGAGAGGTGCGTGTTTCGAGCATCCTTAACCAGGGCACGACCTTTAAGCTGTCGTTTCCCCTAGTTCTGTGAAGCGCTAGTGCAGTCCCTTGATCAAATACAGGGGCAGTCCCACGCCAATGCCTATGCCATAAACCAGATCCAAGCCAAGGTTCGCCAGGAAGGCGCCGAGGAACATAAGCAGGGCGATGGGCGTTCCGAAGATCTTGGCTAGCAGCCCTGCACCGCGACTCCAGATGGCATCCAGGATGGATTCTGCATCGCCATAGCTGGGAAAGGCATGCATGCCGATGGCGATGGCCAGCCAGAGTGGTAGGACTTTTTGCAGCCAAATGGATTCGGCAGGCACCAAGCCCTTCAACGAAACCCAGCCCAAACCAAAGGCCAGCGCGCTATTCACAAACAGCGGCCCTAGCCCGATCAGCACATGTCGGAAGGCTGAACGGGGGCGTTCGTGCAGAACATAGCCGGGAGGAATACCAAAGCGAAAGTAGCGCACCTTGAGCACCCTCGTACCCGTGAGGTGGCAGAACACCTGGTGGGCTAGTTCGTGAACGATGATGCCCGGAATCGAGGCCAGAGCCAGGAGGATACGCAGCAAGAAAAACACTAGAGAAAAGCTCGCAGGCTTTCGTCGATGCCTTTCTTGAGCTCGAACCACCAGGAAAGTCCGGCTTCCTTTTTGTCACCCTCGAAGGCTTCAATCCAGGTGGCGAGTTCGGCATTCTGGTCGCCATCAATATCGCGGCGGCGGCGCAGATAAGTGAGCATGAAATCCAGGTTGCGCTCTGATTCCCAGTAGATCGAGGCGTTGCGGCTATTGATGCGACTGGCGACGACTTCGATGGCTTGCAGGAAGGCCTCGCGCTGCCCAAAAAGGCTTTCCATGATTTCAGGTAACATCTCCTCGGCCCAGCCGCGATGGAAGCGACAGATTCCCAGATTATCCATCACCAATTCCGCCTTGAATCGCTCGGCGCAAATGCGCCCCAGGGTGCGTGGCGCAAAGAACTCGGGGCCATAGAACATGTAGTACTTGCCCATGATCGCCATGGGGGCCAGCACACCGGGAGTCCAGTACTGGTTGGGTACCATCCAGCCTCGGCGACCGTTGGCGGTGTGCACAAAGCTATCCAGGATGCGCACGCCCTTTTGGCGTTTCACTGAGCGTGCCCATTTGCGGACGCCCTCAGAAAGATCGAGCAGGCCGCGCTTTTCCAGAATGGCATCCATGAGTTGAACGCCCAGCTCGGCGTTTTGCATGGAATCCTGCACCACGTCAAAACCCTCCAGCTTCCAATTCGGCAAGGCGCTCACACCCAGTTCCGCCGGTGTGAG
>JAUYES010000464.1 GCA_030691225.1 Holophaga sp.
GCAGGCCCAACGAAATGCAGAGTCACGTCGGAGGATCTCTTCCACAACTTGCAGGTAGTGGCCTCCGTCATCGTTGAAGACAGCGTCCGTGAAGAAGAAGGTGTCCACGCCATGCTCTTGTTTGGCTCGCTCCATGTCATCGACCACAGCACCGGGTTCCCGTAGGCGGTACCGCTTTCCCTCCAGGGATGGGTAGCTGCAGTAGATGCAGCCATGAGCGCAACCCCGTTTGGATTGCAGATTGATCATTCCGCTCTGTTCCACGTAGTAGCTGACCATATCGGCCGAATAGAGCGGCGAAATCATGTCCTGACCCAACACCAAGGCTTGGTTCCGAAGAATCCGAGGCGAGCTTCGGCCTTGGGATAGATCTTGAATCAGCTCACAAACAAGCCGCTCTCCCTCGCCAACAATGCCGTAATCGGCGCCGGTAAAGGCCAGCAGCTCCTCGGGCAAAATCGAAAAAGCTGGTCCGCCAACAATCACGGGCACCGCTCGAACCTCACGAACTAGGTCCACCAGACGCTTCGCCACCACAGGGTAGGCCGTTGCGGTCAGGGAATCGCAGTTGTCCAGGTTGCGCATCGACATGCAGACAAACTCAGGTTCGAAGCCTTTGATCCGATTGCGAAAGGCATCCTCGGATTCGCCTTCCATCAGGAAGTCGAATTGATCGACAGTATGGCCAGCGCTTGCCAACGCCGAAGCCACCACCGCCATTCCTAGCGGGTAGACCGGAAAAGGATCGATGGTGGTGTTCGAGGAAACCAGGAGGATCCGGCTCATTGGCCCGACTGTGGCTTTGCGAATTCACGGCTCTTGCGCGGGTTGTAGCGATAGTAGGTGCCATCTTCCATTTCGCGACGAATCACGTTCTTGAAGAGATTGCCCATCTTCAGCGCATGACCGCCGTTCGCATAGAAGGTATCCCACGCGTAGTAGTACATCTCCTGGAGTTTCTCCGGCGTCATGCGCTTGGGCTGGAATACCACCTTGTCGGCGGAGTAGTTTTGCCAGTCACTGCTGAGAAGCCGTCCTTCGCGTTGAAGCTGGGTGCGCACCGGGGAGTGCGGGAAGGGGGTCATGATCGTGAATTCCGCCACATCCAATTCGACTTCCAGCAGGAAATCCACTAAGCGCTTGATGGAATCCTCGTCTTGCTCATCGGTGCCAAGAAGAATGGTGCCTTCAACACCGATGCCATGATCCTTGAGCCGCTTAATGCGATTGCGGATCACATCCGAGGTATCAAACACCGCCTGATAGACATACCAAGCACCCGCATCGGCGGCCAGTTTGAGCACTTGGTCATCGTCCAAGATCGGATGGGAAACCCACTTCTTCTTGAGCGGCGCCATGGCAGTAAAGAGTTCGATCAACCACTGCTTATCCTGGGCAAGACTGTTGTCCACGATGAACATGCGATTGTTCTGAATCGATTCCATCTCGGCGATGACTTTATCCACTGGTCGCGGGCGGAAGGACTTGCCGCCCAGAAAACCCGTGCAGCAGGGAAAGCAATCGAAGCGGCAACCCCGTGAAGCATGGACCAGGTCCAGCATTTGGACGCCGCGATAGTTATAGAGCTCGCGGGCCAGGATTTCCCGGCGGGCGGTGCCCACCAGGTTCATGTCGGGGTGCTCTCCCATGTAGTCGTAGAGCTTCTTCATGCGGCCAGCCTTGAAATCCTCCAGCACGCCCGTGAAGCGCCCTTCGGCCTCGCCCAGAAAAACCGAATCCGCATGCAAGGCCACTTCTTCGGAATGCAGCATGACGGCAATACCACCGAAAATAACCGGGATGCCTTTCGCACGGTATTCCTTGGCAATGGCAAAGGCCCGAGGAAGCTGGAAGCTAAGCATCACCGAGTGCGCCAGCAAATCGCAGGGCGCATCCGAGTCGTAGGTTTGAAGGTTTTCATCCACAAAGGTCAGTTCAACTTCGGCGGGAATCGTGGCGGCAAAACAAACAGGTCCATGCGGGGGAAGGTAGAACTCCGTCTGGCGGTCGAGTTTGGGCCAGCTCGGATAAATCAACGTCATTTTCATCAGAAACACTCCTCCTACGCAGTCTAGGGATCATATCGAACCCACGGACATGGGCCACTTG
>JAUYES010000470.1 GCA_030691225.1 Holophaga sp.
TGATCCGCAGGCTTATGACGTTGTGCTCACGGATTTTTCGATGCCAAATTTAACTGGGCGTGAACTGGCAGAGCTTATTTGGGCGATCCAACCGGGATTTCCCGTGTTGTTGATGACGGGGTACAGTGAGGATCTGGAGGAGACCAAGGCCCATGAACTCGGCTTTGCCGATCTGCTTCGGAAACCTCTGCCCTTGCAATGCCTCGCCAAGGCTTTGCGCCAAACTTTGGATGCAACCCAAGCTGGGAGAAATTGATGCCAAGAATTTTGGTTACGGATGACAACGCTGCCATTCGCACGCTTCTTACGGAAATTCTAGAAGGCAATGGCCATGAAGTAGAAACGGCTTCGGATGGCGTTGGGGCTTTGAAATGCCGACAAAATCAAACGTTCGATGTGCTCATCACCGATATTTTTATGCCGGAAAAAGATGGGATCGAACTGATCATGGAAGTGAAAACTCGATTCCCAGATCTAAAAGTGATAGCCATTTCCGGAGGCGGGCCAGGAGTCGGGATGGATCTTTTGAACCCTGCCAGGCGTCTGGGTGCCAAACGAATTCTGCGAAAACCTGTATCCCGCGCTGACTTGTTGCAGGCCGTTAACGAAGTCTTGGAAGATTCCAATCCGGAAGGTTTATCGCATCCGTGAGCCGAGTCGATTCACGGCCTCGGGGGTGATGGCTTCTTGGAACTCGGTTTCCGTAAATAGCCCTTCCTCGACACCTTGCTTCTTAATGCTTACGCCCGCTGACTGTGCGCGTTCCATGAGCTTGGTCACCGTGTCGTAACCCAGCAGGGGCAGCAGGGCGGTGGTGGCAGCGGTACCGTTTTCGACATGGCGCCGACAGCGCGCTTCATCGGCTTCCAACCCTTCGATGCAATGGCTTCTGAGGATGGTGCAGGCCCGGGCCAGTAAATCAAAACTTTCCAGCAGGCTATGGGCTACCAGCGGTAGAAAGGCATTCAGCTCCAGGCTTCCCTGAGAAACCGCAAAGGCAATGGCCTGGTCGTGGGCCATGGACAGGATTGCGGCTTGAGTGACGGCTTCGGGAATGACTGGGTTCACCTTGCCGGGCATGATGCTGGAGCCCGCTTGGCGCGGCGGGAGTTTTAATTCGCCCAGGCCTGCCTCTGGTCCGCTGCTGAGCAGGCGCAGATCACTGGAAATCTTGATGAGCGTGGTGGCAAGGGTTTTCAGGAGGCCAGAAACTTCCACGAACACATCGGCGTTCTGGGTGGCTTCCACCAGGTTTTCGGCCCTGGCGAGGCCCAGTCCCGTGATCTCCCGGAGCTCATCCACCACACGAAAAATATAGTCACGTGGTGCCGCTAGACCTGTGCCGATGGCGGTTCCACCGAGATTCACCACACGCAGCCGCTCCTCGCATTTGGCCAGCCGCCAGCGATCGCGATTGAGGGCTTCGGCATAGGCGCCCATTTCGCGACCAAGGGTCGTGAGCACCGCATCCTGCATTTCCGTGCGGCCCACCTTCACGATGTGCGCAAAGGCTTGCTCCTTGGCCTGGAAGGCCTCCTGAAGACCCAGCACCTGTCGCTCCAGTTCTCGAAGGCCACGAATGGCGGCAATGCGCAGGGCTGTTGGGTAGGTATCGTTGGTGCTCTGGTGCAGGTTGACGTGATCGCTGGGCGAAATCGTGGCGTAGTCGCCGTGGGGCTTATCGAGAATTTCAAGAGCGCGGTTGGCGAGCACTTCGTTCACGGACATGTTGGTGCTGGTGCCTGCGCCGCCCTGAAGAGCGTCCACAGGCAGGTCTGCCAACAGCTTTCCCTCCATCAACTCCAGGCAGGCGCGGGCCAAGGCACTTTGGCTGGAAGTATCCGGAAAGAATCCCAAGGCGGAATTGGTGCGAAGGGCGGCCAGTTTTACAGCACCAAAAGCACGCAGCAATTCGGGATGGCAGGGCTGGCCTAGCAAAGGAAAATTTTCCACGGAACGCAGGCCATGGATGCCCTGGCGCGCGGCCATGGGTAGCTCACGGGAGCCCAGCAGATCGTGTTCGGTACGGGTTTCACTCATGGAGGAATGGTGACGTCAACGGCGCCTAAAGCAAAGAGCTTGCTGGAAAGGCGCTTGGCCCTTCGATTACTTAACGGTGAGGTTTCGATAGCATTCGAAGCCATCTTTACAAAAGGTGCCACTGCCTCCTAACACACCGAGCAGGATAAATCGTCGCCGGGCCACCTGATCCAGATACTGCATGGGGCAGAGCACATCGCCAACTTGTTCATCGGTTTCATCGTATTCCACCCATTGCGTGGGTTTTCCCTGATCATCCTTGCCGTCCTTCACAGCGGCTTTCACGTGCCCATCACTGATTCCGCAGGCGTGGCCCATCTCGTGG
>JAUYES010000476.1 GCA_030691225.1 Holophaga sp.
CTGGTGAAGCTCTACGTCACGCATCCGCTGATCGTCGTGGGGCTACTTATTTTTGTGGTAGGCCACGCGTTAACGATGTGCATGCATCTCTTCCCCAAGGAACATTTCCTCCGGCCGTTCCTGGTCTATTCCATCGCCGCCGTGTATCTGATTGTGTTGGCAGGTTCCCTGCCCTACCTCTACGGCATCAGCCAGTTCCTGCGGCCCAGCTTTTTCATGCCCATGTTGACGCGCAAAGGTGTTCGCAGCCTGGAGGATCTGAACAAGGGCAAGCGCCCTCAGCAGAACATCCATGATCTTTTTGAGAATATCGACGTGGTAACCAACATTGCCCTGACGGGCATGGGGCGCGGGGATCGCCAATTGGTGCTGTTGGCTCTGGAATCGCTGAATGCGCTGCTCACTGAGATCATTGGCAGTGGCGAGTACGGAACCTACGCTTGGCGCTCCGGCAAGCCCTTCTTTGTTCCTGGGTTGGCCCACGAAGGGCAGAATTTTCTAATCCAGGAACGGGTATGGCCTGAGGCCTATGTGCTTGCCCAGACCCTGAAGGTCATGGAAGGTGCGAATAAGCGGCAGCACGAAATCATGGCTGAATTGGCTGGCCAAATGGTGGATACCGCGCGATTGGCCTCGGTCATGCAGCGCGATCGAGTAGTGGAATTGCACATCATGGCCTTCAATACACTCATGCGCGAAGCCATCGAGGAAATGGATCTGCGCCGCTTCCAGAACCTTTCGTACCACTACCGCCTGCTCATCGAAGCCTTCCATGACACACCTTCCCGCATGCATGAGGCCGCCCAGCATCTGCTGCATTATGGAAAAATCGCCGTGCGCCAAGGTCTGCATTTTGGGTTGGAAACCGTGGTGTACGATCTGGGCGAACTGGTGCTGAGCCTCGGCAAACACGACCAGGAACGCGCCGTGGAACTGGTGCAGGCCTGGGCCGGACCGCTTTGGCAGGAGAGCATCGACCAAAACAGCACCATGAAGAAGGTCGGCTGGCGGACTCTGATTCGCGTTTACTGGGAAGCCAAGGCCCTGGATCTGGAGGAACTGGCTAATTCCATTTTCTGGCGCTACCTCTCGGACGAAGCCATCCACCGAGAACAAATAGAACTGCTGCTGGACGACAACCGAGAACTGCATTTCGAATTCAACGACCGCTTGATGCGGTTTGCGCATCTATCACCGGCTGCGGAAGAAAAGGCACGGGAGTTTTTGGAAAGCTGGTGATGGGTATTTCCACCGGCTTCGAGGAAAAGGCGGTCAGTAGCGGAAGTAAGCCGTCGAGCAACAGCGACTAGGCAGTGGAGAAGGCGGACCGGCATTAGGGGCCGCGCGCAAGGCCAGGACGGCGTTTGAACCATCAAGTCGAAGCAACACACAGCGCTCTGATCCAGTGAACCCTGCGCTGTTTTTCTTTTTTAATCGGTGTCCATCGGTGGCAATTTCCTTTTTTGCCTTGGTGCACCTAGGCATCTAACACTGAAAACAGCAAAAGAATTTTGGCCACCGATGGACACCGATGGACACAGATAAAAGGAATGATTCTTGTTTTTCAACGGCCTGGCCTCAGGCATTTCTTTCCCGCAGATCTGTGAAGAGCAAAAGTCAAAAAGGTTCGCCGTCTTCGTAGTACCGGCGGCGTTCGAGGCGCACGAGATAGACATCCACATGTGGGCAGCCAGCCTGCTGGAAATGGCGCGTGATCAGCCGCGCAGCCTTGTCCTCGGCTTCGGGGCCGCGGTCGAAGAGGGCCACTTCCACAAACGGGTCGCCCTGAACCACGGCTCCATCCTGCACGAAGGCATCGGCCCGCACTTCGAAGGCAAAATGTTCACGGGGAATATCGAGAAGGGCCGCCAAGTCATCGGTCATGGGGCCACTAGCGCGCTGCACCACCTCAAGGGCAATGGCGTGAGTTGTGATGCGGGGCATGGGCTCTCCAAACAATTCGCTCTCGATTATCACCAAGAACCTAGGCCGTGGGATCCTGAAGCCTGATGGAGGTGAATCATGTCATTCATGCATTGGATTCTGGCCCCGGCGCTGATCCTCGCCGCGCCCAGCATGGCCATACCAGGCATGGCCGCCGAAAAGCGCGCCTTTACCATCGAGGATCTGTACCGCCTGAAAGGCGTTTCCAGCCTTAGCCTGTCGCCCGATGCCGCGCGATTGCTCTATCAGGTCTCCAGCCAAGATCTGAAGAAATCTACGCGAGTCACGCAGATCTGGATGCTGGAATTGGCCACGGGCACGAGTCGCCAGCTCACCTTCTCGGATAAATCCAGCACCTCACCACAATGGTCCGCCGACGGCAAAACCATCCACTTCCTATCGAGCCGCGAAGGCGGGCGACAGATCTGGGCCATGGATCTGGCCGGAGGCGAAGCCCGCAAACTTACCTCCATCGGCATCGGCCTGGGCACACCCAAGCTGCACGGAAACAACGTGGTATTCGATGCCTCAGTCTTTCCTGAAAGCATGGCCGATGCTACGCGCCACAAAGAATTGTCAGGGCACCTGGAGAATGGCCCCGTGCAGGCCCATATCGCCGACACGCTGCTGTACCGCCATTGGACCGATTACCGCGATTTCCAATACACCCACCTGTTCACCGCGAGCATGACCGATGGCAAGGTTCAGCCCATCACCAGTGGCAAGCTTGACTACCCCGGCTACGGCCAAAGCTTCGATCTTTCCGCGGATGGTAAGGCCATCGTGGTGGCCACCAACACCGACGCCGTGCCCGCCCGCTCCACCAACCTGGACCTATTCCTGATCAACCTGGACGGGGACCGAACACCTCAACGCCTCACAGGGGATAACCCGGCCTTCGATGGCGACCCCAAGTTCTCGCCCGATGGGCGCTGGATCGCGTACCGCCTGCAACGGAAACCCGGCTTCGAAGCTGACCGCTTCCAACTGGCGGTGTGGGATCGCACGACCAAGACCTCCAGGGTGCTCACGGAAACCATCGATAACTGGGTAACGACCTTTCAGTGGTCCCCCGATGGCAAGGCCCTGTGGTTCACGCTGGATGAAAAGGGCCGCACGCCTCTGCACCGAGTAGAGGTGGCCACCGGCAAGATCCAACGGATGCTGGAAGGGCACACCCTCAGCGAATACGTGCTGAGCCCCGATCAGAAGGCGGTGCTCTTTACCACCAGCAAGGTGGGCGAGCCCGTGGAAATCTGGCGCTATGGCTTTGAGAAGAAGGATCTAAAACGCCTGACGGCTATCAATCAGGCCGTGGCCGACGAAGTGGATATCCGTCCCTCCGAAGAGCTCTGGGTGAAGGGCGCTAATGGCACCCCGGTTCACGTCTTTGTCGTGAAGCCCCACGGCTTTGACCCTTCCAAGAAATACCCACTGATCATCAATGTCCACGGCGGCCCGCAGATGCAGTGGACTGATTCCCTCCGGGGCGATTGGCAGGTCTACCCCGGTGCAGGCTATGTGGTGGCCTTCCCCAATCCCCACGGCTCCACGGGCTACGGCCAAGCCTTCACCGATGCCATCTCGGGCGATTGGGATGGCAAGGTCATCACCGATATCGAAAAAGTGACCGACGCCTTGGCCAAATTACCCTACGTGGATGCCGATCGCATGGGCGCCATGGGCTGGAGTTGGGGCGGCTACGCCATGATGTGGCTAGAGGGCCACAGCACCCGCTACAAAGCACTGGCCGCCATGATGGGCGTGTATGATCTACCCTCCATGCACGGTGCCACCGAAGAACTATGGTTTCCGGAATGGGATCT
>JAUYES010000501.1 GCA_030691225.1 Holophaga sp.
ACGCCACGAGCATCGAGACCTTCGCGTCCATCTTCAAAGAGAAGAACAACGGGCTCTACACCAACGAGTGGATCCTGGCGGACATGAAGACCAACGAAGGCGCCGACTACCTCATCGGCACCAAGGTGGAAAAGCTCTGGCGCACGGGCCATGCCTCTGCAGCCGCGGATACTCCTGCCGGACACAAGGATTTCATCTGGGCCAATAACAACAACCGCGATCTGGAAATCCGCAAGGAAACCGCCCAGAACGGCGAAGGTTGGCCCGTGGATCTGGCCTACAACACCTGGGACCGAGATATTGCTTTCCAGCAGTTCTTCACAGAGTTCGGCAAGGGCCGCATGGATGTCCACGCGGGCATCCATGCCATGGCCACGAGCCCCATCAACCGCCCCCACGCCTGCGACGGCAAGATCACCACTGGCGAGATGGCCGACCAGCTAATGTTCCACGCCCACCACGGCAAAACGACCCTACGAGAAAAGATGCCCGGCGGCCGCTACATCGATGCCACCCTGCCCAACGCCATCCCCCAGCTGACCTTCGGCTATGCCACCTTCAGCCCCATTCACGTGACCCGCGAGCTTCAGGCAGCTAAGGCCAAATTCCAAGCCCCCAAGGCGCCCGTGGCGCCGCGCCTGGATCTGGGTGAAGTAAAGCCTGCCTTTGACAAGGCCAAGCTTTGGAAGCAAACGGTCTTCCCCGCAGGTGAAACAGATTTCTGGCTAAACAGTGGCAACGCGGCCTACAGCGCCCTACTACGCCGATTACCCGATGCCCAGGATCGCGCCTTCACGACCCTGCGCGATGCCTTCGCCGACATGACCCAGCGCTACCTTGTGCTGGCCCGCCGGGAGGGTAGCGAGGCTCCCGGCAAGACCACCGTGAAATACGACCGCTATGGGGCCTACGTGCTGCCCCGCACTAAGGGCGTGTTTCTGCTGCACCAGTTGCGACTCCTGCTGGGTAATGACCGCTTCGCCAAGGGCATGGCGGCTGTCCACACCACCTATGCGCTCAAGCCCATGACCCGCACTCAGTTCGAGCACACTTTCTCCGCGAGCGTAAACCAGGACATCGCCCCTCTGGTCGCCCAGTGGGTCGATCGCTCGGACCTGCCGGATCCCAAAGTCACCGCCGAGGTGAAGGGCCAGGAAGTAGTCCTCACCGTTCGGCAGGGGGACAAGCCCTGGCGCTTCGCCACGACGGTGGAAGTCCGCACCGACAAGGGCGCCAAGCTGCATCGCATCGAGGTCGGCGGCGCGCTGGGTGAACACAAGCTCCCCTTCGAGGGCAAGGCCACCCGCGTGATCTTCAATGCCGGGCAGGACGTCCCCACGGAACAGCCCATGGCGGCGACCCAGGCCAGCCTATCGGATGATTTTTCCAAACTACTCGTGGTCTGGGGCTCCGGTACCAGCGTGGAGGCAGGCCGCACCTTGGCCATGACCTTCCGCGAGGCCATGGCGGATGCCAGCACCGAGGTGCTCCCGCCCATGAAGGCCGATGGCGAGGTGACTTCCGAAGAGTTGTCGCAACGCGACCTCGTGCTGATGGGTGGAGCGGAAAACGCGCTGTTGGCGCGACTGGTCGCGGAGAAGAAAGTGCCGCTGGAACTCGGCAAGGGTTGGTTCAAGTTCCAGGGCACAACCTACGGACGCGGCGATGAGGGGATGTTCCTGGCCTTGCCGAATCCCTGGAACCCCAAGCGCTTCCTGCATCTCTATATTGCCAACAGCCGCCTACAGCTCTGGCAGATGACCAAAGCCTACCCCCGTGGGCTCTCGGGTTGGGCCACTTGGCTCGGTACTGCGATCAACGCCCGCGGCAGCCACGTCCAGCCCGCATTTGATTTGAAGATGGATTGACCCACACACCGAGGGGGCCTCTGCCCAAGCGTGAGGCCCCACTCGGTGGTGTATTCCCGCAAGTCCGCGTTTTTTCCAGGGAAGTGCCTGCGGAGGTCTACTCGTACCAGCCGATTCCACTCCCAATTTCGCTCCCTCCGGAGCGCCAAGCGATTTCGTCTTCCACGGCCTTTCCACACCGCCCACAGCCTCGCCATGGCCTTTGACTTTGCCCCTTAAAGGAAGAGCAGCAGGCTGGTGGCCATCACAGCCATGCCTGCCACCAGCCCGCCGATGCAGAGGTGGTGCTCACCGTAGCGCTGGGCCGTGGGCAGGAGCTCATCGAGGCTGATGAAGACCATGATCCCGCCCACTGCAGCGAATACGTATCCGAAGACCGCCTCCGAAAAGAAGGATCGCAGCAGAAAATATCCCACCAGAGCGCCAGCGGGTTCCGCCAACCCCGACAGAAAGGACTGCGTGAAGGCCTTTCGCTTGCTGCCGGTGGCGTAGTAGATGGGCACGCTAACGGCGATGCCCTCGGGGATATTGTGAATGGCGATGGCTACAGCGATGGGAATGCCTAGGCTGGGAGCCTGGAGGGCGCCCATGAAGGTGGCAAGCCCTTCTGGAAAATTGTGAATGGCGATGGCCAAGGCCATGAAGAGCCCCATGCGGTGCAGTTTCGCCCCATCCGGAATTTGGTTCATGTCCTCGGGTCCCCGCACCTCGTGTGGGTTCTCCCCGCTAGGTATCAGCTGATCCACCAGGGCGATGAGCGCAATGCCGATGAAGAACGACACCACCGTCAGAACAGGGCCTAGCCGCGCGCCGTGAACGGCGGTTAGGGCGACCTGGGCCTTGGGAAAGATCTCGACAAAGCTAACGTAGATCATCACACCGGCGCTAAAACCCAGACTGATCGCCAAAAATCGCGTGTTGGTGCGCTTCGCGAAAAAGGCGATGGCACTGCCGATCCCCGTGGCGAGGCCGGCAAAAAGAGTCAGGGAGAAGGCGAAGACGACAGGAGACATGCCCGAGAGACTGGCATGGAAAGCCCCCGAGGCAAAGGGCAAGGCCACGGTAGCGGGCAATTCTGGGGTGTCCCAGGAATCCCAACCACCTTTTCAACATTCATACCGCCAGGGTCACCAAAACTTGCTAACTGCCAACGTCCTTCCGATAAGGCTCTGGGGCATACCCGTATCTTGACTCAATAATTCAGCGAGGTTTGCGGCATGGCGGATGAACGTAGATTTAACGATAAGCCCGCCACGGTCACCGTGGGACTCACCGACGGCCGAACCATGGTGGGCCGCCTGGGAAGGTTTCGCCCCGCAGATGGGGATCTTGTCTTGATGGCGCGCTCCCGGGACCGGGTCGGCCTTGCTTCGGAATCTCAGCAGCGGTTGGCCTCTGAGCAGGTGGCCTATGTGGCTATCCATCGCGGAAATTCCCTCTCCCCCGTCCTCGAAGGCGAAGTCAGAGACCTCGATATCCATGTGGCGGGGGGACTCACCTTCTCCGTTCGGGCCGCCTCTACGGCGACCACGGATCAACTGGGCTTCTGGTCCATACCGCTGAGTTCCTCCGGAGCCTTTGCCGAAATATATTTTTATGTGCATGGCATCAATGCCAGGGAGGACAAAGCCACTCTGGGCGAAATCCTGATGGAATCAGGAGCACTCGGGGGGGATGGACTAGCCAGAGGCTTAGAGGAACAAGCCGCCGAGCGAGCCACCAATATCGGCGAAATCCTGATCAAACAAAACAAGGTGGGAGTCGAGGAAGTTGCCGCAGCGGCCGAAGTCCAGCGGGGGTCAGGCATCAAGGGCCAGCGACTTCGGTTGGGCGAAGGACTCATCGAGGCCGGGCTGGCACGGGAAGAAGATATTGCCGCCGCCCTAGAGGAACAGAAAAAACGACGGGGCAAGCGCATTGGTGAAGTGCTTGTGGAAATGGGCCTAGTCAGTGAAATCGAAATGGCCAAGGCCCTTTCCCGCAAATTCAATATACCCTTCGTGGATCTGGACAAGATTGAGATCAGCGCCAAGACGGTAGCGCTGGTCCAGGCCGAGATTGTTCAAAAGTACCAGGTACTGCCGCTCCATTCCGATGAAACGACGCTGACGATTGCCCTCTCCGATCCCTTGGCTTTTGAAGTTCTGGATCTGCTCCGCTTTGCCCTGGGCAAGCAGATCAAGGAACGCGTGGCCACCTCTTCCCAGATCGCACGTCGAATCGAGGCCCTGGTCATCACAGCAGGAACTCCCGTCCCGACCGACCAAATGGAAGAAATTCTTTCGGGAATCCAACTCGACCACAGCACCGAAGGTGCTCCGGACGCCCGGGATCTCACCGTGGCCCGGGATGATGACAGCGGCATCGCCAAACTCGTCAACCAGATCATCTACGATGCCCATGCGCGTGGCGCTTCCGACATCCACATCGAACCCGATGGGGAGGAGAACGAAACCACCGTCCGTTTTCGAATCGATGGCGTGTGCGAAACCTACCGAAAATTCCAGCCTGCGCTCCGAGCCCGCCTGGTCTCCCGCATCAAGATCATGGCGCAGTTGGACATCACCGAACGACGCAAACCCCAGGATGGCAAGATCCGCATTCGCATGAAAGACAAGCCCCTTGAATTGCGCGTCGCGACCATTCCCACCGTGAGTCGAGATGAGGATGTCGTGCTCAGGCTCTTGGCTTCCGGCGAGCCGATCCCCCTGGATAACCTTTTACTTTCGCCCCACAATTTGGCGGAAACCAAGCGGCTGATTGCCAAGCCCTATGGTCTGATCCTGGCCGTGGGACCCACTGGATCCGGCAAGACCACCACCCTTCACTCGCTCCTGGGTGCCATCAACACCTCGGCCCGAAAAATCTGGACCGCAGAAGATCCCGTTGAGATCACCCAGCGGGGGCTTCGCCAAGTCCAGGTTCAGCCCCGCATCGGCTTCAATTTTGCCGCCGCCCTCCGGGCCTTCCTGCGCGCCGATCCCGACGTCATCATGGTGGGCGAGATGCGGGATCCGGAAACAGCCACCATCGGCATCGAGGCATCCCTCACTGGCCACCTCGTGTTCTCAACCCTCCATACCAACAGCGCCCCGGAAACCGTCACGCGCCTCGTGGACATGGGGCTGGATCCCTTTACTTTTTCCGATGCGCTTCTTGGCGTTCTGGCCCAACGGCTCGCCCGAAAACTCTGCACTGGCTGCCGCGTAGATTACGAGGCAACGCTGCCGGAGCGGGAAGAATTGGCAGGCCTTTTTGGTCCGGAAGAACTCGAACGGGCCTTGAACGGACGTCCCTTGCGCCTTTTCCGGGCCACCGGTTGCCCCAAGTGTGAAGGACGCGGCTACAAAGGACGGCTCGGCATTCACGAACTCCTTGTGAACGACGATCACCTGCGCCTAGTCATCCAAAAGAAAGGCACCGTCGATGAAATTCGAACCATGGCCGTGGCCAATGGCATGCGGACCCTGCTTCAGGACGGCATCGAAAAGTGCTTGGCCGGGCACACAGATTTGCGCCAAGTGCTCGCGGTCTGCAGTCGCTGAATCGCAATGATATAGAACCTGTGGATGCCGTGATTTGCAGGCGAACATCGCCACCACCTCCCCCACAGTTCACGAAATGCGGGTTTTGGTTCATATAAACACTCGTTTTTGTATCATGTTATTTTTTAATTACTTACAATTTTTGAATAAATGGTTACGTCCCAACTAATTATTTGGGACGTAACCATTTATTGATCAACATTCATCCCCATTCTTCCCAGCGCAGCAGGACCTTAATCACATAGGTCCTTTTTTTTTAAATCTTTATG
>JAUYES010000502.1 GCA_030691225.1 Holophaga sp.
ACCAAACGTCCCGAAGTGAAGGATGCCTTCACTACCTTGGTTTCATCGATGAAGTAGTAGCCATCGTCATTGGCGGTGTAAGCGGTGATGCGCTCGCTGCGATCCGTGCTGGTCAGCCGCTCCACCTTCCCATCCGCAGCCTGCACTCGGAAGAGATCGCCCCGGTACTGGAAAATCAGCTCTGAAGCTTTATTAGCCCACGCAAAGGTGGAAACACCGGGATAGAGATCGGCGGGCTTGATCTTGTCCTTTTCTCGCTTCTTCTTTACCTCGTCTCGCCACTCCCAGAGTTCCTTCTCCTTTTCGGGTTTGGCGTCCTTCTTTGCAGGGTCAGTCTTTGCTGAGTCCTCCTTGGCGGGTTCAGCCTTCTTCTCGGCCTTCTTTTCACCCGTGGCATCGTCCTCGGCTTTTTTTTCTGCTTCAGCCTTCTTCTTCTCGGCATCGTCCTTGATCTTCTTGGCAGCAGCTTCCTTTTTCACCACCTCAATGGCGGCCTTTTCCCACTGTTCCAAATCCACGTTGGCCCCAGTAAGGTAGGCGGCCTGGGCCTCCACCTGAGCCTGGGCCTCGGCCTGCTGCTTATCGCGAAGGGCAGCCTTCTCTTGGAACCGCTCCAGCGCCTCGGGCGTGTCGTAGGCCTTCATGATGGCCAACGAGGTCACCCGCCGGGTCTGTCCCGTGGTGGTGTCGTGGAGGTAAAGATCGGAGCCATCCTCTCCGTAGGGGTTCCACAGGTAGGCCAGATACCGAGCATCATGGCTGAATTCCAGCCCTTTGGCTGCTTGGCCTGCGTAGGGCTTGGATCGATAGATCGTCTCGAGGGTTAAGGCTTGGGGTTTTACTGTGGCCTGAGGCGTGGGCTCGGAGCCAGAGGAGACAGACGTGAGGGTTGCTAGGCAAACCGTAAGAGCGGAAAGGGACCAGGACGCGATCAAAGGAACTCCAACGTTCAGGCCACCGCGGCCCGTGAAGCCATTGCAGGCCAGTAAACGGGCTATGTCAAGTTGCGAGGGTTGTTGTGATTCAGCCAGATAGGGGCTCTCTGCTAGCCATTAGCGCCGGGCAACCTGTCAAAATGACCTGCGCCTAAGCCAAGCCACGGGCCCGTCCGTTAACAATGATTCAACCTGGAGTTTTCATGCGCATTTCGACCCTCGCGGCCTGCCTGCTTGCGACCGGAGCCATTTTTGGTCAGCAGATCCAGGGGCCAGCCGCCCCATGGCGGACACTACACACCCGGCATTACCGGATTCATTACCCCGAAGGTCCACGCTTCGAGACCTTTGCCAAGGAGGTATCGGGTTGTATTGAGGGTGTCCATACACTGCTGGAAGGCTGGGTTGGTCACACCCTGGAACAAAAGGTCGATGTTGTCGTTCGTGACCCCGCGGGCACGGCCAATGGTTCCAGCTTTCCCGTCCTTTTTCGCCCCAAGGTAGAGCTGTGGGTAACGCCCCCCGAACAGGGCACGGCTCTGGGGGAATCCGAAAGCTGGGTGGAACTGCTGGTACTCCACGAACTGGTGCACCATCACCACCTAACCATTCCCGATCGGGGGAAGTTGGGATTCCGCCTGCCGGGCCTGCCCTTGTCTTTCAGCCGCGTCATGAAACGATCACCGGGCTGGGTCATCGAGGGGTACGCCACGCTTCTGGAGGGGCGACTCACCGGTGAAGGACGGCCCCACGGGGCTTTCCGCGCCATGATCATGCGCCAGTGGGCCCGAGACGGCATGCTTCCCACCTACGAAAATATGAGCAACGCGCCCAATCCCCTAGGGGGGGCCAGCCGCTACCTGATCGGCAGCGCCTTCCTGGCGTGGCTCCAGGATCAGTACCAGGACCGGCCGAAGATCCTGCAGGAACTCTGGCAGCGCTTGGCCAGTTCCCGGTACGCGGGCTTCGACCCAGCCTTTTCCGCTACCTTCGGGCGCTCCGCCAAAGTTCTGTATGGCCGTTTCACAGCTGAGGTCGGCCATGCCGCCGTGGAACTGGAGCAGCGGCTCAAAGTCCAAGGGTTCCGAGAGGGCACACCGTTCCTGGAGCGCAACCCCGGCGGCATCCGCCATCTATCGGTGAGCCCCGACGGGAGCCGCCTAGTGGCCCAGATCGGCGGACAGAAACCGGCCCTTGAAATCTGGAAGGTGAAGGACGAACCTGCGGACCCCAAGAAAGGGAACGCTGCCGCCAAGAAGCCCAAAGATACGGACCCCACCCTGCTGGCTTCGGTGAAGCCACTGGTGCCCGAACGTAGCCCCGAAAAGCGCCTGGGGCGCCAGGACTTCCTCACCCCCAGCCATCCGCGGTGGAACGCCGATGGCAGCATTGCCTACCGCGCCCTGAGGACCAACGCCGAGGGAGTCTTTCAATGGGTGGATCGCGCCTGGACCCCCCTCAAACTGGCCACCATCACCCCAACCCTTCGGACCCTTGTGCCCGTGCGTCAGGGGCGCGACCATGCGCTCGAGATCCAGGGTCAGCGGCTAACCCTCCCCTTTGCCCCCTACGGGAACCTGGTATGGGACACCGCAGGACACCAACTCTATGCCTCCACCGCTCTGGATGGTGTGCTGAACATTGTGCGAGTGACCTTCGATCCCACCTCGAAAACACCCTTCGGCCCTTTGCAGGTGCTTACTCGCACGGTTTCGGCAGCCATGGAGCCCGCGCCCACACCAGACGGGAAGACGCTTTTCTTCACCCTGGCCACGGCCTACGGTACGCAGATCCGCAGCCTGGATCTTACCCAGGCGCCCCTGGAGCCGATTCCACCTCAGACAGCAAGCACTCTGGCCCCCGGCACAGTGCGGCCAAACCCCTCGGAGCCGACCTTGGTGCCGCGCCCCGCGACGCCGCCGCCCTCGGTGCCCTACACCTGGACCGAAAGTCATGCCCCCGCCCTGCGAATCGGCTTCGTAACGAGCCCCGCCTCGAAGGCCCTGCAACTGGGCTACGGAGGGTCCGATGTGCTAGGCCAAGTGGAATGGAATCTCATGGGGTCCTTTGAACTCCCCGGTGCCCAAGGCCGGGGACCTCGGGGGGTTGGTGGTGCGCTGATCTATCGGGGCTTCGCCTGGAACCCCAGCCTGCAGGCCAGTTCCTACCTGGAGCGCCCCTCTCGTCAGGATGACAACACCGCAACCCAGCTCGACCTTGAACGGCGGGGCCTCAGCTATAGCCAAGGCTGGACCTGGAGCCAGTCGGCGACCCCGGGACAACTCTCGCTCATGGCCGGCGTGGAACAGATCCAGGCCTTGAGCCATCCCCAGTCTCCCTGGGTGCGACGGCAGGCAGTGGCGCTGGATGCAATGCAGCAGATTCGCTTCAACCAGGGCAACCGAACAAGTGGCCTGCTCGCACAAGTCCAGGCGGGGCAAGGCCGCACGGAGGCCGAGAACTGGGGATTGCAGCGTTTCCGGCTGGGCCTTAGCAGTCACTGGCAAAGTGGCGCTGGCCTAGATCTGGAAGCCGAAATGGGCCGGGCCAGTAAACTGGGTGGACCTCTAGATGGCTTCCACCTGGGGGGCATCCGACACACACTCCAGAGCCAAGTGCTAGACCTGGGACGGGTCACCCAGCCTGGTCTGCCGGCCTGGCACGCCAGTGGAAACCGATTACAACGCCTTCGGGCCAGCTTCTCTACGCCCATCCGTGCCCAATTCTCCTTGGATGCCTTAGCCGTGTGGGAAGCCCCTAATCCCCGCCCCGCCTATGTTCGGGTGGCCAATGTCTTCATGGAATACCGCCTCGAAGACTCCAGTTTGCGAAACCTATTGGGTTCCATGGAATTTCAATGGGGCCTGCACCACATCCTGAACGGGCCGCTAAAGAACAAGACCACTTTCAGTGCAGCCGTGCTTCATCGGTTCTAGGCGTTCGTCCAAACGCACCGACACAACCGAACGACCTCCCTGGGTTCCACTGATCCCCCCCGAACAGGAGCCGCCATGCCCACCACCCCACTTCGTTCCATGACGAGCCTGTCGGCCCTCCTCGCTTTTCCGCTCCTGGCCCAAAGCACCTCCGTGCCCAATCAAGACGCCTTCTTCAACCACCTCAAGGGACTGGTAGGCCAGGCCTTCGAAGGACAGGTGGTGGAAGGGGGGGCTTCGGACAAGACATTCACTGGCAGGCGCCTGGTGATGCATATCTGGAAAGCCGGGGCTGACACCCTGCACATACCCTTCCACGTGGGCGAAGACCGTTCCCGCACCTGGGTTTTTACCCGCACGGGGTCTGGCCTGCAGCTCAAGCATGACCACCGGCATGCCGATGGCACGCCGGACATATCTACGATGTACGGCGGCCATACGCTGGAGAGTGGCTGGGCCAACGCCCAGAGCTTTCCTGTCGACGCCTACTCTAAGGACCTCTTTGTGCGCACGGGCATACCCCAGTCCGTGGGCAATACTTGGCATGTCTACATTTACCCTGGCAAAACGTTCACCTACCGTCTCACCCGGGAAGGTCGAGAATTCCGAGTCGATTTCGACTTGACCCGCCCCGTGCCGGTACCCCCTCTGCCCTGGGGCCAGAAGTAGGCCACTCCGACTTCGAAGCGCAGGTGGAGAAGAGCCTTTACTGTGTTTCGGTGCAGTCGGAAAACGGATCTACCGCGAAGGCGCCAAGCGGCGCTGCGCGCCTTCGCCAAGAAAAGCGGCGGCAGTGAATACTCCCACGGGTCGCCCTTGTCGTTTCTTCGGCCAGAATTCCGCCTTCTGTGGGAGCGGGCTTCTGGCCGAAGAAACGATCCGCTGCAAAGGCAGCGGAGATCCCGCTAGGCGGGATCCGGCGACCTGTCGCTTGGGTGTTCCAAGGTTTGCTTGGCGTCTTGGTGTCTTGGTGTTTCGTCTTTTCTGTTTCCCGCAAATCCGAAGAGCCAGTTTTTTTAAGTCAGCATCAAACATAAAAGCCCGGTTTATCCGACTCGCACGCAGGCCCTGCCTTCGGCCTTGGCCCGGTACAGGGCCTGATCACAGCGCTCTAGAATCGACTCGGCCGTATCGCCGCTCCGAAATTCGGTCACGCCTCCACTCGCCGTCATGGGCCAGCCCAAGCCTGGAATGGTCAGTTTCGGCAAGCCGGAAAGCCAGCGCTCAACGGCCAGCTTGGCCTGGTCCACGGGGGTGTCCGGCATGAGCACCACGAATTCCTCCCCACCAAAACGACCGAGCGTATCCGCGGTCCGAATCATGGCCTTGAGATGTGCAGACGCGGCCACGAGCACCGCATCGCCCACTGGATGACCACAGGTATCGTTCACACGCTTGAAATGATCCAAATCCATGAACATCACGCTGAGGTGGCGCTGGTACCGGCGACCCCGCTCCACTTCGGCCTCCAGCGAGGCCATGAGGTGCCGTCGG
>JAUYES010000503.1 GCA_030691225.1 Holophaga sp.
TTGCGGAGTTTCAAAGCGCGCCATCAGGAAAGCCTTGGGATCCAGCCGGGGCGTGGTGAAGAGGGTGATGGTGGGGGCGAGGGACGTGGCGAGTACCCGGAAGCGGTGGGGTTCGCCATCCGAGGGCACGTCCTTGATGCCGTCCACGAGGAAGGTCGCCGCGAGGCCCGAGGCCTCCTGAATAGTGGTGCCCGTAGCTTCCACCGCAGCGGCGGCGGGGGCAGCCGGCCTCTGTGGCGACGGCGCAGGCGCGGCGATCTGTGCCCGGCTCTCGACGACGAAGCTGTTGGTCATGGCCTGGACCGTGCCAACCTCGGTGGAACGGTAGCGCCGGCCCTCCTTCTCCCACGCCACCGTTTCCCCCTCGCGGTAGGTGGGCACGGCGAGACTCAAGCTGGGCCGGGCGTTGCTGATCTCGAGGCGCACGCCGTCCCAGGCTTCGCCGGTGCGCTGCACCACCGCGGCGGTGAGCACCAGGTCCAGGCGGCTGCGGTCCTCCGAGAGGCGCGCCTCGTAGGTGGGCTTCCAGTGGGCCTGGCGCTGGCGGTAGCTCAGTTCCAACTCCAAACGGCCCTCCTTGGGTGCGGTGACTTCCACGGTCACGCGGGTGGGTGCAGTGCGCTGCTCGCCGGTGCGCTTACGCATCTCCGCGTCCACGCGCGCCTCCTCCTTGGTGAGCTTCTCCAGGTCCCGGCGGCGCTTTCGGTCGGCTGTCAGCAGCTCCGCCATCCGCACCTGGATACCCTTGCCCAGCTCCACGGCACTGGTGCCCGTGGTAGTCGTAGTGAGCCGCGCGCTGATCTCCTTATCGTAGGCCGCTTGCAGCCCCTTGAGGTAGGTCAGCTCCTGCTGGTTCGCCTCGCCTTGGGCCTCCATGCCATCCCGCCGCTCCCGCAGCATCTCCCGCTCTGATTCGAGGGCCTTCCACTCCGGCGTCTCCTGAACCTGGCGCACCTCGGATACCAGGCCCACATCACCTAACCGCAGGCCCGGCGTGCCCTGTGCCCGGACCTGGAGATCCTCCAGACGCAGCCCCGGCGGCAGGCCCGCCACCACCACGCGATGGGTGCCCTCGCCAGGAAGCCGCAGTGAGCCCACCCGCGTCACCCAGGCCTCATCGGGATGCAGCCGCACCCGTTGGATCGGCGCCTCCATGGGCAGCGGGCGCTGCGCGGCGAGGGAAACGGTCAGTACGGAAAGGCACCAGATGGGTCGCATGCTGTCCTCGGGGATGTGCGAGGAGTATGACGGAAGGGTTGTGGATAGTAAAAAAGGATCAAAACGCGGAATAGCAAAAAGACGAAGAGCCGTCTCGATGGACCCGATCAGGTGGAGAGGCCTCCCGGGTAGCGATCCTCCCTGCGCTCTCCGCCGAGGCCCACGCCACGGCAACGGCACACGGGTGATCTCGCAAGCTGCCGTGGGTCGAAAAGGTCAAACCTAGGCTCAACCCGGATTCCGGAATTGGAATTAGCAAATAGAATTTGCACCGTTTGGA
>JAUYES010000518.1 GCA_030691225.1 Holophaga sp.
CTTAAAGGATTTTGGCTGGGTAATGGGTTTGTCCGGCAGGTTCTTCAATTCCGACAGCGCTGAACCAAAGTCGCCTGCCACTTCAACTTCGATGGCCTCGCTGACACCTGGAATCCGGGCCGTGCCGGTGAGGGCGGCAGCCAGGGCCTCGCCTCGGGACATGCTCTCGAAGCCCGCGCCTCGACTGGCTTGAATGACGGCAGTGATCTGCTTGAGGGTCTCGGGATCCAAAGCCACCCACTTGCCCTTCCAGGCTACGAGTGGATGCTTGAGGCTCGCCATCTGGGCGAAATCTTCGATTTCCAGCTTGTCATCCCCGAGCATCAGGGACCATTCCGCCGAAACGGCACCCTCCAGGCCTTCCTGCCGGGGGAGTTGATCGGCGGCTGTTTCCGCAACCGTGCGCGCGCCCAGGCGCACCTTGGCACGCAGACGACGCACACCACCAAATTCGGCCATGCCCTCGGGTAGATGAACCAGGAAGCCAGCCTCTTTGAGCTGAGCGGCGCCCCGGGTCAGGAAGGTCCAGGCCTCGGTGGGAAGCAGGATCAGATCTTCGGGTTTATGCCCGGCCAGGGCGCCTTGCAGGGGCGGGAAAAAAGGCACGGCGCGAGCTAGTCCACGGAGTAGAAGCTTACGGGCCTCTAGCACCACGGCGCTGGTGGTGGGTTCCCACAGGCGGCCCACGGGGATGAATTCGTTCTCTTGGCTTTCCAGCCCGACTTTCAATACCCAACCTTCTTCGCTGAGTCGGTCGGCCTCTTGGATCGCGTCGCGATCATTGGGAACCGCCGGGGCATCAAGGCGCAGACTGGGGCGTATCCACTGAGCGCGGGCGCCTTCGCTCCACTGTTCGAGCTGCTCGCCCAGGGTGCGTTCGGTGATGCCCGTCGTGGGGAATTCGTTCATGGGATGCGATAGGGCCACCATCAGACGTTCGTCCCAGGGCAGGCGGTCGCGCTTGTGCCCACGCAAGCGATGGATCAAGCCCAGGCGGGGATCCTCGCCGGGGCGCAAACCACCGGCCACCAGGCGCACTAGGAAATCGGCACCGTCTTCCAGAAAGGCTCGCAGCAGCCCTTCAGCGGATGGCGGCATGGCCAGATCGTCTTCAACTTCTTCCGTGTCGAGCGTTCCCAGAGCCAGGCCCTTGGTGAAGACCCACATATCGTCGTCGGGGAAGGCGAGGGTGGAAGGCGGTATCG
>JAUYES010000522.1 GCA_030691225.1 Holophaga sp.
CTTAAAGACCAGATCGCGAAGATGTTGGATCCCAAGTTCGCGCCCATGGCCCCTGCGGGTGCCGCTGCTGGTGCCATGCGCGGGTTCCGCCACGATTGCTGCTGGCCTGAGGTCGCCGAAAACTAAAAAAAGAAAACCAAAGGAATGGCCGCGCCAATGCGCGGCCATTCCTTTGCTTACCGATCGCCCTTTTCCCCCACCGACTGGAACAACTGCTCCGTGGTCGCTTCGGCTGGAAACATGCACTCAATCCGCAGTTCGTCCGTGGTTATGTCTTGCGCCGTGCCAAAAGTCGCAATCACCGAAAAGAACGACATCCGCACGCCATCTTTCTCCATCACGAGTGGCAATACGGGAACCAAGGCAACGTCCCGCCCGCCACCCAGCGTTTCAACCTCCTGATACTGGCGCAACTCTGAGAGCAGAGCGCTCACCTCTTGCCCACCGAGCGCTTCGGCCTCCCGACATGCGCGATGCCATAGCAAGGGAGCGATTTCCTTCCAATTCACGACATAAGGCTTGATCCCATTTGGGTGAAAGAAGAGGCGCATGAGGTTGCGCTCCGCGCCGTCAATCCGCGCCCAGACTTCGGCTCCGACCATCGCAACCAGTTTTTCAAAAGGCTCGTTGGCGAGACGTATGTTCCAGCTTCGGTCGAAGGCGATCGCGGGATAGGGCTCGTGATTGCGAAGCATCATGCGAACCGCGTTCATCACATGGCTCATCTGCGGATCATCGAAAGGACGTGCTCGGAACATCGGCGCAAACCCCGCCGCCACCAACCAATCGTTGCGTTCACGCAAGGGAACGTTCAGGGTTTCGCTTAGCTGCAGAATCATTGCCCGACTCGGTTTCGCCCGGGCCGATTCGAGAAAGCTCACATGGCGCTGGGAAACGCCTGATTCCAGCGCAAGATCCAGCTGAGACATGCGGCGCCGTTGTCGCCAATTTTTCAGGTGATAAGAAAACGTCGAGGCCTTGACACCCTGAAGGTCCAGCGATGTGTGCGACACGATGGGGCTCCTTGGCGGCTTCGTCATTCTTGCGGTATTGGCAAGGGCATTCAATGACCTTGGAGGTAATTGAACACTCCCCAGTGAGCATTGACTCTGATGGCGGACACCGTGTCCAAGGAGAACCCCATGTCGATTCGTCTGCTTGCCCTGCTTCTGATCCTCGCCCTCTTTGGGGCGCTGACCGTCATTGCCCTCATGGATGTAGGGTATTTCGGAATACTCGCTCCCCATTTTCGGAGCTGGGGTGCTGGCCAAGTGCTCGCGGATCTCTCGATCCTCGCTGTACTCGCCTGCATCTGGATGGTCATGGATGCCCGAGACACGGGGCTGAAGGCTTGGCCCTTTGTGGTTTTGACCCTCATCGCGGGGTCTTTCGGCCCCCTTGCCTACCTCGCTCTCCGCGAATTCAAGCGTGCTAGTCGTCCATTGCCGTCTTTGAATTCTTAGGGCTGGGATTTCCACCAGGACCTTGCGGTGAAAACAGGCTGAAAATAATCCGCGAATCGATGCAAGTTGGCCGATCCTCGATTCAACATCCAGATGGTATACGATTTGGAAATACTCACTGGATGACTGCGATGCCTCAATCTTCCTGGAAAAATGTTCTTAATCTCACGGTAATCGTGGCGGCCCTCGGCTACTTTGTGGACATCTTCGATTTGGTATTGTTTCCCATTGTGCGGATTCCAAGTCTACTGAGCCTTGGCGTACCCGCTGGGGATATTGATCGCGTTTTCGCCCTGCTCAATGCCACCCAGATGATCGGAATGCTTTTGGGAGGCATTTTCTGGGGAGTGTTGGGTGATAAGAAAGGGCGACTATCCGTGCTCTTCGGTTCAATCACCCTGTATTCGCTGGCCAATATCGCCAATGCTTTCGTCCCCAACATCCCGGCCTTCTATCTGCTCAGGTTCGTGGCGGGCTTTGGTCTTGCAGGGGAACTCGGCGTGGCCATCACGCTGGTCAGCGAGGTCCTTCCCAAGGAAACCCGAGGCATCGGCACCGCCATTGTGGCAAGTGTGGGTGTGACGGGTGCGGTGGTGGCTGCCCTGGTAGGGAATGAACTGCCCTGGCGCTGGGCCTTTGGCGTCGGCGGGGTGCTCGGCCTGCTGCTCCTACTGCTACGCATCAAAGTAACCGACTCGGGGATGTTCGAGCGCATGCAGCACACACAAGTGTCCCAAGGCAATTTCTTCATGCTCTTCCAAAGTCGAGAGCGCTTCCTGCGCTACATGCGCTGCATCTTTGTAGGCCTGCCCATCTGGTACGTGGTGGGCGTGTTGGTGCATTTCAGTCCCACCATTGCCAAGGCTTCGGGCGTCACAGGGGTGATTGTTCCGGGGACTGCCATTGCCTGCTGTTATGCCGGTCTGGCAGTGGGCGATTTCGGTAGCGGCATTATCAGCCAGTGGCTTAAAAGTCGTCGGCGCGCCATTGCCCTTTTCCAGGGCTTGGCCGCGGTCGGAGTGGTAGCGGTTCTCAGTCTGAGAGGACTAAGCCCCATGGCCTATTACATACTCTGCGTGTATCTAGGCATAGCCGGAGGGTACTGGGCTGTTTTTGTAACCGTGGCGAGCGAACAATTCGGCACCAACTTACGCGCCACCGTCACCACCACAGCCCCTAATTTTGTGCGAGGTTTTGTAGCCATCCTTCAACCGGCATTTGTTTTCCTGAGTTTCCGCATCGGCGTCGTTGCCTCCGCAGCTTCCTTGGGGATCATCGCCTTGACACTCGGTGGGCTCAGCCTTGTGGGAATGCGAGAAACCCACGGGCGTGATCTGGATTTCACCGAGTAAGAAGATTGCGCCAGAACCTTGGCTCAATTCTATGTATCAAAACCATGTCATCGCGTGCGGCGTTGCAACACTAT
>JAUYES010000526.1 GCA_030691225.1 Holophaga sp.
CCGCATCCTGCAGCTGGGTGCGACCCATCTTAATGACATCCCGGAACTGACCGCCCTTGGCATGCAGGGCGATCTTCAATTTTTCCAGCGCGCCCAACAGGCCACGCAGCATGAAGATCGTGGCCAGCCGCACGGCGGTGGGATAGACATCGTTGGTGCTCTGACCCAAGTTGACGTGATCATTGGGGTGGCAGAACGCATAGTCACCGCGCTTGTGGCCGAGCAGTTCCAGGGCGCGGTTCGCGATTACTTCGTTGGCGTTCATGTTGGTGGAAGTGCCCGCCCCGCCTTGCACCATGTCCACCAGAAAATGGCCGTGCCAATGGCCGTTAATGATCTCTTGGCTGGCCTGATCGATGGCGGCCGCAATGGCAGGATCCAGTAGACCCAGGCGTGCATTGGTGCGGGCTGCGGCTTGCTTGACCATGGCCAGTGCCCGCAGCAGGGCCGGGAAATGCGAGAGAGGAATGCCCGTGATGGGGAAGTTCTCCATGGCGCGCAGGGTCTGCACGCCAAAAAGAGCATCCACCGGCACCTCGGCGTCGCCCAAGAGATCGTGCTCTGGGCGCGTGGCACCGGAGGCGTAGCCCTGCTCACGACCGGTGCGGCTGGAACCGGCATAGAGCAGACGACGATTCAGCACCAGGGCGACTCGACTCAAGAGTTCCACTGCCGCCTGGCCATCCGTGGCCAATAACGCCAGTGTCTTGGCCCGATCGAATTCAAAGAGGACCGCATTATCAAGGGTCTGGGCCGACGTGGTGTGCTGGCTGGCATGCAGAAAGGCACCTTCGCCTGCGGTATCGCCGGGTCCCAGCAGAATGAGGCGCTCCGCGCCATCGCCCGAGTCCTTTACGATCTCCACTTGCCCTTGAAGGATGAGATGGCAGGCTTGGCGAGGTTGGCCTTGGCGAAACAGAAAGGTGCCACCCCCCACGCTCCGACGCACGGCAAGGGTCGCCAATTGCAGCAGGGTGGCCTCGGAAAGCTCCCTGAAGAGTTCTGAAGACCGAAGAATCGAAGCGATCTCACGCATGCTGTTCCTCCCCGCCGGGCGGTGGATCTCACCGGCGCTCACCCTTTCAATCTACCGGGGCGACTCGATCGAGTTGTCACGATTGGGTCAGGGAGGCCCTTCAAAGGCATGGGACGAGCACAGCCTAATGACACATCAACCGCTGCCACGGTCCCTCATTTTCAACCCGGGTGAACCCAGCCTTTTCGAGCATGGCCTTCGCCGCCCCACTGCGAGCCCCAGAAGCACAACAAACTAGGATTGGTTTCGTTCGGTCGAGTTTTGCAAAATGGCTACTGAGAGTATCAAGTGGGATATTCCGACTCTCGGGCACATGGCCCTGTGCAAATTCTTGAGGCGTTCGCACATCGAGAATCACGGTGCCTTGGTCGAGGAGGGTCATCAGTTGGTCCTTGGAGAGTTTGGAGCGATTCGAGAAGATGGTGCGGAGGACGAGCATTGCGACAGCGATGCCCACGCCCCCGATGATCAGGGTGCTAGTTTCCATTAGGGTCCCTTTGTGGTGAATCAGAGCCTTTCGAGGACGGCTCTTAGGCGATTTTCGATTGCGATCGCATGATCCGAGCTGACTTGCCCCGTCAGCGTGAACAGCGCTGTGGGCAAAATAGCTGTCACCTCGCTGCCTTCTTCCGTATCGCGCACCACCACATTGCAGGGAAGCAGTGTGGCGATATCCGGTTCCTGTTCGAGTGCCTCGAAAGCGACCGTGGCATAGCAAGCACCCAGGATTACGCGAGGCGGAGTTTCCTTTAGTAGCTTCTGCCGAAAAATCGCCTGGGTATCCATCTCGGTAGGTATGCCGAACCCCTCGGAGTGAAGTGCTTCGCGGGTTCGCCGCAGTGCATCTTCAAAGGGCACCTCCGATAACAGGCGTTTCATCACGTATTCCATGGGTGTGCCCTCCGATTGGAAAGACAAAGACCGAGCCTTCAAGCGCCTGCAGTTTCGAGTGCTTTGACGAGCGTGTCGGCTTGCTGAACGCCGGTGAAACGCTGAACAACTTTGCCGCCCTTGAGAATGATCAGGGTCGGAATGGCCTGCACGCCAAAGGGCGCGGCGAGGGCTGGTTCCTCATCCACATTGACCTTGGCCACGATGGCGCGGTCGCCAATCTGGCTGGAAACCTGATCCAAGATGGGGCCCTGCGTGCGGCAGGGACCACACCAGGGCGCCCAGAAATCAATGAGCACGGCCTTGTCCTGGCCCTTCACTTTTTCGAAGGCGCCCGACGTGAGATGAATGACGTTTGAGATAGTGGACATGGTGGACTCCTTGGTCGAAGGTTCGTTGGGGTTGGTCTGGGCAGTGGCAGTGCCGGATTTCTTGCATCCAGCCAGGGTAAAGAGAAGGCTGACAACTACGCCATAGGTGATGGCACGCAGGGGCGTGGCAGTGAGGGGGCAGGCACCGGTACGGCAACCGATCAGCTTGTGGTACCCAAAACCGAGAGCACCCCCAATGACAACGCCGATGACCACGCGTTTGAGATCAAAGGGCAGGACCATTACTTCACACCACAGGCGCCCTGAGTGGACACCCCCAGCTTGGCCAGGATGCTCGACAGCAGGCACCAGTTGGTGAGCCCGCTTTGCAAGAGATTGGCCCCCACAAAGACTGTGAGCCAAAGCCAGTTGGGGTTATGCCAGTGAGCCAGGGCAAGACTGGCTAGGATCATGGTGCCAGCGGCGGAGTGGACGATGCGATCAACGTTCATAAGAACTCCTTGGGAGTGGGTGCCGAATCACGGCAGGCAAACTGCGGAAAAGAAAAAATTGATCCACGGATGAACACAGATGGACACGGATAAAAGAGAAAAAAGAATGAAGTTGATTGGCTAGGCTTCTGGGAATGATTCGGACTCAGGAGATTGCCCGTTTGGTAGTGTTTTCTTTATCCGTGTCCATCCGTGTTTATCCGTGGATTCTTTTCATCGGTGTTCATCGGTGTTCATCGGTGGCAAATTCTCTTTTTTTGCTTTGAATGAGGCGTTGAGAAAAAGATTGTTAGCCACCGATGGACACTGATGGACACCGATAAAAGAGAGGAAAATATCCGAGTTGACTGGCTGTGCTGCGAGGAATTCAAAAAACTCTTTTGGCTAAATGCTCAGTTCCCATCTAAGCCCTTGGCCTCCCGCTGCAGCAGGGCTGCGCGGCCGCGTCGGGCGACGAGGAAGTAGAGGACGGGCACGGCGATGCGGGAGAGCAACGTGGCTGCCACTTCACCGGCCATCAGGCTGATGGCAAGGCCCTGGAAAATGGGATCAGCCAGCATGATGGCACTGCCCACCAACACGGCGCTGGCGGTTAGGAGCATGGGGCGGAACCGCACCACACCGGCTTCTTCCACCGCGAGGGCCAAGGGCATGCCCTCCTTCAACTTCAGCTCGATGAAATCCACGAGGATGATGCTATTGCGCACGATGATACCTGCGCCGGCGATGAAACCAATCATGCTGGTGGCGGTAAAAAAGGCACCCATGAGACCGTGGGCGGGAATGATGCCGATCAGCGAAAGCGGGATGGGCACCAGGATCACCCAAGGCACCTGGAAGCTCTCGAACCAACCCACCACCAGGATGTAGATAAGGATCAGCACGGCGGCAAAGGCGATGCCCAAATCCCGGAAGACTTCCAGTGTGATGTGCCATTCGCCATCCCACTTCATGACGAGGTTCTCCGTGTGCTCGGGATGGGCTAGGCCCAGGCGCGCCACGGGCTGACCCCCAGTTCCCTTCAGGCCGTCGATCTTTTTGTTGAGGGCCGCCAGCGCATAGACAGGGCTTTCAATGACGCCCGCTAGATCGCCAAAGACATAAGAGACAGGCATCAGATTCTTGTGGAAGATGGCCGCATTTTCACGCCCTTCCTGCACCCGCACTAGTTCGGAAAGGGGCACCAGTCCGCGTGCACCGGGCACGGTCATCTGCAGCATCTGGTCCAGGCGCTGCCGCTGATTGCTGGGCAATTGGATGATCACGGGCACCTGGGTGGAACCGCGCTGCACATGGAAACTGCCAGCGGTGTGGCCATTACCGGCCATGTAGAGCGTCTGAATGACATGGGCAGGTGCCACGCCGTGGAGTGCTGCCTTTTCACGGTCCAGGACCAAGCTGATCTTGGGGCTAGTGGGATTGAGCGTGCTGTCTACATCCACCACGCCTTCCACACTGCGGAAGATCGTTTCAACCTCGCCCGCAAAGCGCACACGCTCGGCTTCGGTGGGGCCGTAGACTTCGGCCACCAGCGTATCCATGACTGGCGGACCGGGCGGAATTTCCACGATCTTAAACCGTGTGCCTGCGGGCATGGCCAGCTTGCTCAATTCAGGGCGCAGCCGCACGGCAATGGCATGGCTTTGTTCCTTGCGGTCCCCCTTGCCCACCAGGTTCACCTGGATATCCACCATCTGGGCATCCTGGCGCAAGAAGCTGTGCCGCACCATGCCCACGAAGGTAAAGGGGGCAGCTTCGCCCGCATAGACCTGGACATCACGAACCACGGGTTCCTGCAGCAGGCGCCGAGCCACGGTCTGGCCCAAAACCAGGGCATCTTCCTTGGGTGTGCCCGCCGGCAGATCAAGCTGCACCATGAATTCCGATTTGTTATCGAAGGGCAGCATCTTGACTTTGACGGCCCCAAAACCCACCAGAGCCATGGCTCCGCCAAGCAGCAACAGGACGCCTCCAAAGAAGGCCCAGCGCACCCTGGCACTGGACAGGAGGCTGCGCATGATGCGCCGGTAAAGACGCGTGCTCCAGGAATCTGGGGCCGTTTCATCGGACAGCGTGGTCTCAGATTCCATCCCATGGAGAGGCTGAGGGGCTGAGTTTTCTTCGGTGGCGGGATGCAGGCCGCTGGGGTCGGTTTCCGGTAGGTGGGCTTCGTGCTTAAAGATCTTGAGGCTGGCCCAAGGGCTGATGACGAAGGCAATGACCAGACTGAAGAGCATGGCCACGCTGGCGCCCACGGGAATGGGCTGCATGTAGGGACCCATGAGGCCACGCACAAAGGCCATGGGGAGAATGGCGGCAATGACGGCGAAGGTGGCCAGGATGGTGGGGTTGCCCACTTCATCGACGGCATCCACCACGATCTTGGCAAAACTGCGGGGCGGACCCGGAAGGTGGAGATGCCGGTGGATGTTCTCCACCACCACGATGGCGTCATCCACCAAGATGCCGA
>JAUYES010000530.1 GCA_030691225.1 Holophaga sp.
GCATACCACCGTGTGGCGGGTGTGAATGGGCACGCCCATGCGCACCAGCTTGTCCTTGTGCACCTTGTAGCCGCCGCATTCATCCAGGGCTTCACACAGGCCCACGACCTGAATCCCAGCCTGCAGGGCGTGGTAGGCCGCAATGAGCCCGACGTTGCCACCGCCGATAACGAAGAGGCGTTCCGAGGGACGGACCAGATCGCGATTCACCAAGGTTTGGAATGCGCCAGCGCCATAGACGCCCGGCAAGCTGTTCCCCTTAAAGACAAGCGATCGTTCGCGGGCACCCGTGGCCACAAGTATGATTTGGGGCCGCACCAATACGTAATGGCCTTGTCGCAGCACGCCCACTTTGCGATCGGAAAACACGGAAAGCGCCGTGGTTTCGGTCCAGATGCGCACATTTTCGTAGCTGCGAACTTGGGCTTCCAGCTTCTCGCCGATATCCATGCCGCGGGTTCCCGCATGACAGGCATCGATGGAACCGAAGAACTTATGCGTTTGGAGTACGAGCTTGCCGCCCAGCGCCGCCTTGTCATCGATGAGAATGACACCCACGCCCGCCTTGGCGAGTTCGATGGCGGCGCTCAATCCCGCGGGGCCGCCGCCGAGAATCAGCACCTCGGTATCGACCGTTTCGATTTCATGGAATTGCAAGGGGCCGGGCGCATCGATAAGGCCAGCCTTGCCTTCCAGCGGTTCCACCTTCATGCCGGGCTTCACCGCCACCATGCAAGACTTCACCGAAAGACCATCAGCCACAACAGAACACTGAGCGCATTGGCCGTTGGCGCAGTAGATGCCCTGAGGCGAGCCGTCCTTGTGGTGGTGACCGAAAACGCGCACACCATTGGCAAAGAGCGCCGAGGAAATGACCTCGCCTTCCCTCGCCTTCATGTCCTGACCTTTCCAGGAGAAGGGAACAGTCGCATCTCCCGGTGCGGTGAGAACGGGGTGATCCTTGATACGGAAATCAGGCATGCGGGCACTCCTCGGTACTGAACCGAATGAAATTGGTGGTTTGAGCCGCAAAGATCCGCCTCCATCGCAATGTGATGGGGGCGCAAATCAATTGAACCATCGGGCCCGCCTAGGCCTGGGTGGATCGTGCGCAAAATCACGGAACAAGGCGCGAGTCTTTCCAATCGAACCAGTGATCATGAAGTTCGGTGTAAACCCCAGCGGCTGGGATATTCATGAATCGCCTGAGTGAGCGACGTATACTTTTAGAGACGGATTCTCAAAATCCGCCAAGGAGATCACTATGAGCACGGCCGGAACCGCCTTCCAGGTAGACGAGAACGCCATCTATCAAACGTTGAACCAAGCCAAGGGTCATGACCAGGTGCAGGTGCGGGAAATTCTGGCCAAGGCAGCCCTAATGAAGGGGCTCAGCAAGGAAGATGTCTCTCATCTCATGGATGTCACGGAACCGAATCTGCTTGCTGAGCTTTACCACACTGCCAAGAAGGTCAAGGAAGAGATCTACGGCAACCGCATCGTGCTTTTTGCTCCGCTCTACGTGTCGAATCTTTGCGGCAACGAATGCGTGTACTGCGCCTTCCGCGCCT
>JAUYES010000543.1 GCA_030691225.1 Holophaga sp.
GCATGAAGGTACATTCCTTCTCCGAAGGCAAGGCGGCCATGAAGCTTCTGGAAGATCCCCTTGGGCCGCCTTTGGATTTGGTCATTTCGGATATCAACATGGACGGCATGGATGGCTTTGATGTCATTCATCGCGTGAAATCCATCCATCCAAGCCTGCCTGTGGTGCTGATGACAGGGCAAGCCTCCCTGGATTACGCCATTCGGGCCATGCGCATGGGCGCCGCTAACTTATTCCAGAAGCCGGTGATCCTGCGAGAACTCATCAACAACGTCTATCGCCTTGTGGGGCTTCACCGCGAACTGCGCATGGCCGAGGCTGGGCTTAAAGGCTTGGTTCGAGAAACCCGCCACTTTTGCTTTCGCAGTGACCGGATGGATGTCTCCAGTACCGTGATGCATCTGACGGATCGCCTTGTGCCCATGGGTTTTGCCTCCTCCAACAACGTGGATGTCATCGCCATGGCCTTCCACGAGGCCTTGGTGAATGCTCTGGAACACGGCAACCTGGAGATGGATTCAAGCCTGAAGGGTGATCTATTCGCGGCACAGGACGCCTACTCCATTCTGCGCACTGAGCGCCTTTCCGACCCCGGCTTTGCCGCTCGCACCATCGAAGTACAGATGGATGCCTCCACGGATCGCTACGAGGTGGTGATCAAGGACGAGGGCAAGGGCTTCAATACTAAAAAGATTTCCCGCATTAGCGAAGATACCTTGGCAGCCCAATGTGGCCGTGGTTTGGCGCTCATTCATATGGTGATGGATGAGGTGTCCCATAACGGCAAGGGCAACGAGATTCGGATGGTCCTCTTTAAGAAATAACAAGCCCCACTGAAGTGGGGCTCGTTGGGAAAAGAGTGCAGAGCTAGATGGCGGCTTCGATGAAAGCCTTGAGGGCGGGCTTGGGTAGGGCACCAACTTTCTGATCGACTTTTTTGCCATCTTTGAACAGCAGCAGGGTGGGAATGGACATGATTCCGTACTGGCCTGCCACTTGGGGATTGTCATCAATATTGATTTTCACGATCTTGGCGCTGCCGCCCAATTCGCCAGCGATTTCTTCCAGGATGGGGGCGATCATTTTGCAGGGTCCGCACCAGGGAGCCCAGAAATCGACCAGGGTGACACCCTCGGCCACAGTGCCGGGGAATTCGGCGTCGGTGATGTGTTTGACTAAATCAGACATGGTTTCCTCGATGAAAAAATCGCCGTTGGGGCGAAGTCAGGGCAGGGGGATGAGCCCGTTTTGGGAACTGCCACCCCATTGGGCAATGGTAAAGACGCTCATATAGCGCTCGTTGGTATCGCGAAGGCGCTGAGCCAGGGCTTCACAAAGGGCATAGAGCACCTTCATGGCGATCTGGTGATCGGTTTCGATCAAGGTGCGAAGCTCCTTGAGCGGGATAAAGAACAGGCTCGTGGGCTCGTTGGCGATGGCATCGGCGGCTCGGGGCGAAAAATCAATGAGGGCCATTTCGCCGAAGAAGGCATTGGGTTCAAGCACCGTCAGGGCTTCTTCGCCGGTGGCGCATTGCTTGGAGATACGGATAGAACCCTTTGCCACGATGAAGAGGCCGTCCCCCGCATCGCCTTCCCGGAAGACTACCTCGTCTTTCTCATAATTCTTTACCTGCCCGATGATCAGGATCTGGGCGCGTTCGGCCTCGCTCAAGTTGCTGAAGAGCGGCGAATCAGTGAGTAACGTGGTATCGATCAAAGGGCTTCCAAATGGACAGTGGCGACAAGGTCGAGATCGAAGCCGCGAAGACCAATGTACTTCTTTTCTTGTCGGCTGAGGAGTCGCATTTGTCGAACCCCTAGGTGTCCCAGAATCTGGGCGCCTACGCCCACCTCTCGGTCACTGGGAGCCACGGCTTCCGTTTCGGGAGCCTGGCGCCGCAGATAGACCAGCACGCCACGGCCTTCCTGGGCCAAAGCTTGCATGGCGGTATTGAAGGGGGTCGAAGTGGCCGGAGCGAAGCCAAGAAGATCATCGGGCAAGCGTTCTACGTGGACGCGGACCAGAGGGGGCGGGCCGGCGAGATCACCGAAGACGAAGGCGAGGTGGATGGCTCCATCCAGAGCGCTTTCAAATCGGTGGACCATGATCTGTCCCCAGGTGGTGGCCATGGGTTCGACACCACAGGGGCGAATGATGGGATCACGGCGCAAGCGATAGGCTGCCAGATCCGCGACGGTCACCATCAGCAGGTTGTGCGTCTGGCAATAATCCACCAGATCAGGAACCCTGGCCATGGTGCCATCATCTTTCATGATTTCGCAGATGACCCCTGAGGGATGGAGGCCGGCCAGCCTAGCCAAATCCACGGAGGCTTCGGTCTGACCGGTGCGGGCGAGTACCCCACCGGCTCGTGCGCGCAGGGGGAACATGTGCCCCGGCTTGAC
>JAUYES010000545.1 GCA_030691225.1 Holophaga sp.
CGCGGTTTCTGACGGGAGGCAGCAGGCGAAGGGCCTCCTGAGCCAAGCGACGTTTTTGTTCAAGGATTCCGAGTTTCTTTCGCGTTTCTTGACTGCCAAGGGAATCCAGATAGCCATACACCACTTCCGGATCCGCAGGCGCCAAGCTCAGGGCCCGCTGGAAGCAGGGTTCGGCTTGGTGCCAGCGACCATCCATTGAGAGCACCATGCCCTGCAAAAGTTCGCCTCGTGCAGGGTTCACAGCTTTGAGTTTGGCGGCGCAGGCTAGCGCCTTGCGAGTGGAACCACCCAAAATGCCGGGCAGTTGTTGGTAGGCCAGGGTCAGACTCATCCAGGCAGTTAATAATCGGCCATCAGCCTGGGTTGCGCTTTCCAGGTCGTCCAGGGCGCCGGAAGCATGGCGGAGGCTGGAGAAATTTCGCTGCTGAACGGCGGTTCCCGCCCGTGCCAGCCCCCGGGCCAGGATGGCATCGGGCAAGCGGGGTTGGATCGATAAAGCTGATTCCGCGGCGGCTAAGGCTTCCCCGAAGCGCTGCTGGGAGGTCAGGGATTGAGATTTGGCCGCCAGGGCCAGCGCGTTACGCGGATCGGCCTTGAGTTGCGCCTCGGCGTCCGCAAACACCTTGAGGTAGCGGCCCGCCTCCAGATCGGGTCGAGGGTCGTAGGTTCCAGCCACCAGAAGGGGAGCTGCGAGAAGAAAGGAAAGGATTCGGGAATACATAGGTTGGTTCCGGCTTCCAAGGAGAGTATCGTCCCGATCTTGGCTTATTTCTTAAAATTGTCTTCGGGATGCAGCTTGGGAGGTATTCATGCTCATGAAGGGCAAACGGGGTTTGGTCGTGGGCGTGGCCAACAAGTGGTCCATCGCCTGGGCGATCACCCAGAAGTTGGCGGCTGAAGGTGCCGAATTGGCGCTCACCTATCAAAACGAGCGCCTGGGCAAGAATCTGCGGGAACTCGGTGCCGAGATCGGCGATCCCATGCTGATCCCTTTGGATGTCACCTCGGACAAGCAGATCGTGATGTGCTTCGAATTGTTGAAGCGGGTGTGGGGCAATTTGGATTTTCTGGTTCATGCGGTGGCCTTTGCGCCGCGCGAAGCTTTGGATGGTGAATATGTCACCACCACGCGTGAGGATTTCCGCATCGCTCACGACATCAGTTCGTACAGTCTTACTGCGCTGACCCATTCCGCGTTGCCGCTCATGAGTGAAGGCGGCTCCATCATCACGCTCAGTTACCTTGGTGCTGAGCGCGCCATTCCCAACTACAACGTGATGGGTGTAGCCAAGGCCTCACTGGAGGCCAGCGTGCGCTACTTGGCCGCCGACCTGGGCCCCAAGGCCATTCGCGTGAATGCCGTTTCCGCGGGTCCCATCAAGACCCTGGCTGCCAGCGGGATTGCTGGCTTCGGTACCAAGCAGCGCCATCACCGCAATCGTGCCCCCCTGCGTCGGGACACGGACGCGGAGGAAGTGGCCGATGCCTCCGTGTTCCTGCTCAGCTCCATGGGCCGAGGCATCACCGGCCAGGTGTTGTACGTGGATGGCGGCTACTGCATCATGGGCGATTGAAGTGCGTGGAGGGGATCACCCCTGAAGTTTTTTCAGGGTCGTGAGAACCTCCTCCACATGCCCCTTCACGCTGACCTTGGGCCAGACATGGCGGATGATTCCCTTGGGATCAATCAGGAAGGTGCTGCGGATGATGCCTTCCATTTCCTTGCCGTACATCACCTTCTTGCCAAAGGCGCCCAGGGCTTTCAGCAGCGTGGTTTCGGGATCGGAAAGCAGGGAAAAGGGCAGGGATTGCTTGGCGATGAAATTCGTATGGCTCTTGGCGTTATCGCGGCTGATGCCGTAGACCTTGGCGCCCAGGGCCTGCACCCTGGCCCAGTTATCCCGGAAATCGCAGGCCTCGGTGGTGCAGCCCGGGGTGGTGTCCTTGGGGTAGGCATAGATCACGACCCATTGGCCCATCAGTGTGGCGTTGGTGACTGTCGCGCCCTGGTCATCCAGGAGTGAGAACGCGGGAATTGGGGTGCCGATCATGGTGCCTCCTTCTGGCGATTGGATGCCGAAACCATCGATAACGCCAGCACCAGAAATAGGGAAGCCCAGCCCAAAGGCGTTCCATCTGTTGAAAGTCTTGGTAATTCTTGATTTAGCTGTAAGCCCAGCGAATCGTGTTGGGGACCAGGACCCAGGCCCAGCAGGCGCAGGGTCACTTCGCCCCAGAGGGCTCCGAGCCAAGCAGAGGGCAGTAGCGCCTGGGCCTGAGTAAGGGCCCAGGGTGCCCAGACGCGCAGTTGGTGGCGCCGGGTGGCACCCATGATGCGGTTCATGGCCCAGGCGGGTCCCTGGGTGAAGGGTTCCAGGCGGGCTCGCAAGGGCGGTTCCAATTGCAAGGCCAGGAGCAGCGCGAGCAGTATGCCCAGCGGTAGCCAGGTCAAGCCGCCGACCAAGGCGGCCAACGGCAGCAGGAAGAGCAGCGGAGGCACCGCCCGCAGGGCCGAGCGTGCGCCTGCCGCTTTGGGTTTTCCTAGGCTGAATAGCAAGGCCAAGGCAAGGGCCAAGGTGGCGGTCAGCGAGGCGAAGCCGAAACTGCGCACACCGGCATGGGCCAAGCGCAGCAGGGCATTGCGGCCGAGAGCATCTGTGCCCAAGGGTTGCAGCCACGAGGGGGCCGCATCGCCCTGAAAGGGGTCGATGGGTAGCTCTGGCAAGAGCAGCCCCAGAAGGAAGATCCAGCGCCACGTCATGCTTGGATCCGGCGAGGCTGAGCCAAGGTCCAGATCACCCCGAAGGCCAAGACCCAGAGGGCGAGACCCATCCGATCATGAGCGGCGACCCGGGCCATCCAATCGGAGCCTAGGCCTCGCACGGCCAGCATTCGCTCGAGTATCAAGGTGGCTGTGAGCCACAAGGGTAGTCGCACGGCGATCCATCGGGGAGCCACAGTAGCAAGGGCAAACCGCCGGAGTCGGCGCTGGGCGCGGGTCCCCCACAGGGCAGGAAAGGGATATTCCCCTGGTAATGCTTGAGCTAGCCAGCGAATTTCGGAAGGCAGCGCCGCTAGCAGAAACGCCAAGGCCCACGCGAGTTTGCCCGGCGGTCCCCAGGTGGCCGGCCAAAGTGCGAGCACGAGGCCACCCCACAGCAAATCCGGAGGTGCCTCCCAGAGCGCCAGGTATCGGCTGTGCGCCGATCCAGGCCCAGAAAGCCAGGCCGCGCCCAAGGCGGTGACCACCAACACCCCGAACAAGGCCACCGCAGTGGGAATAATTTCCCAGGCGAAGGCCGGTGCCTGGGCTACCCGCCAGGGTTGACCCGGCAATAGCCATGCGCCCAACAGGGCGAACAGCCAGACGATCCAACCTTGGATCAGAAAACGCCAGGAACGCTTCACGGTTTCCAATACCAGCCTGCGGCGCCGGGAGTGGTCAGGTAGAGGCCCATGGGCCCCGGCGCAACCTCCAGGCGGCGATCCACCCAAACGGATCCGCGAAAATCGAGCAACGGCAGGCTGCCCGGATTCTCGGCCCAAAGTGCCTGCAGCTCCCTCCAGGCCGAGCTATGAGCATCATGGAGCCGTGGCAGTAGGGCCGCCAGGCGCTCATGGGTCCAGGCCGAGAAATTCATGGCTCCCTGGGGCACCAGGAGATCGAGCACTGTCCAAGGATGGGGGTCGAACAAACTGATGGCGCAGGCCAATTGAAAATCGCCCTTGGTAAGGCGTTCGAAGAGCAGTGCCGACTCCACGGGCCGCGGATCCAAGACGACGCCCTCGCGTTTCGCCCGTTCGCGCAGCGCCAACAGGGCTTTCTCGACGGGTTCATCTCCAGCGGTGTAAAGAATTTCCCAATGTTGCCCTTTAAGTTTGGGCTCGGCGCGCTTAATCGACTGACCTTGGAAGCCGAGCCCCTCGGGGAACAGCCCCCGGCTGGGCAGGGCCCGCCCACCGAAGAAATCCTCTGGGAGCGCCTCCTTCCGCCAACGTTCCAAGGCCTTTAAGGGCATCGATCCGATTCGACTCCAGGCAATGAGTTGGGCCAGGGTTGAGGGGTGCAGATCGCAATGGGAGGCCGGTGGGCGAAGGCCCCGACGGGGAGGTGGTACGCCGATGGAAAGCCAGCCTTTTTGAAGGTTTTGAAGAATGGCCTGTTCGTCGGCGAGGAGCCGAAAGCGCAGGCCGGGAATTTTGGGCTGGAGGAAATGCGGCCGGGCCGAAAGATGCCATTCGCCCCCTTTCAGATCCAAGGCAAAGGGTCCGCTGCCTTCCCCTGGCTTTTGCTGCTGGGCAATGGGAATTCGAACTAATTCCATAAGTAGGCGAGCGGGTGGGCGATCCGACGATAGCTCCAGGGCCTTGCCGACCTTTCGGGATCTTACGTTCAGCAAAATTGCCCGTTTCGTGGGGCTAGCGGTGGCATCGGCCTGAATGGCCTGGAGCGTCCAGCAGGCATCTTCCACCGTCACGGTGCGCCCATTTCTGAACCGGGCATCCGATCGCAGGTAAAAACGTAGCGTCGTTCCTTTGATTTCCCACCGCTCCGCCAACCGGGGGACGACTCGGCCTAGAGCGTTCATGCCCACGAGGCTATCCCCGGTCAGGGCCTGCAGAATGGCTTGTTCGTGGCCCTCACCCCGGATGAAATCCAGGGGCCCCGGATCCCGGGAAAACGATTCCTGAACGATCTGGGCCGATAGCCCAAAGCACACCAATGCGAAGGCAAGGCAGCAGCGCATGGGACCTCTCCAAATTGGATTTTCATATAGAGTGCCCGAGGTGGAGGGCTCCGCCAAGCGGGGGATTCGCGCTAGGCTGGCCAGGGGGGCATTTTGAAACAGCGGCTCTGGTGGTGGAAGTTGGTGGCGCCGCACCGCGGCACACTGGTTGCGGGTCTGGCTGCCACCTTGCTTTGCAGTGTTTCTGCCGCGTGGGTGCCGTATTGGTCGGGCCGGGCAGTCCATGCGCTTGAACAAGCCCAATACACCCAATCCCGACGCTGGTTGGTGTTGATGCTGCTCTTTACCGTTGCGGCCGGAGTGGGGCGCTACCTCATGCGCAACACGCTGATCGGCCTGAGTCGCACCATCGAAAAACAACAGCGGGAAGAACTCTTCGCCTTCATCCTGGGTCGACCCTTTGTGTTTTTTGAACGCCAACAGGTGGGCGATCTCATGAGCCGCATTGGCGATGACGTGGGTTCAGTGCGCATGGCCACGGGACCGGGCTTGAT
>JAUYES010000549.1 GCA_030691225.1 Holophaga sp.
ACTCTGGCGGAAACATGAGCATTGAGTTTTGCATCCGCAACTATCAGGAAGGCGATTTCCCCAAAATTGCTCAGCTCTGGGCGCTCGCGGGGTTGGGTGGTTCAAACCGCGGGGACAATGCAGTGGTTATTGCGCGAACTCTGGCCCTTGGAGGCATTTTCCTTGTTATGGAAGCAACCCCATCCGGCGATGTAATCGGATCTTCCTGGATGACCAGTGATGGCCGCCGAATGTATCTGCACCATTTCGGTATCGCACCGGATCACCAGAGGACGGGTTTGGGTAAAGCCTTGCTTGAAGCAAGCCTTCAGCGTGCAGCCTCCAGGGGCTTACAAATCAAACTGGAAGTTCATCGGAACAACACCGCGGCGATTGCCCTATACCAAAAATATGGCTTTACCTACTTGGGCGATTACGACGGGTACATTATTCGTGATCTAAACGGAGCTGTTCCTTGATCAACCCTTTTGCGAGTGCTGCAATATGTCTAGCATCTGTGCCACAACACCCTCCGAGTACCCGCAACCCGAATCGGTTCCGCAGGGTGCACATATCGGCAGCAAATAGCTCCGGCGCCTCCCCCTCAAGCTCATCCGAACCATCCAGTTCTTCGGGGCTCTTGGGTGATGTATTGGCCTGAAGACCCAGAAGCCTGCCCGTAGCCAAGGCTCGCTGGCCAAGTGGGGTGCCAAGGGCCGCATCCAGAGCTGAGCTATGGATGCAATTCACTAGGTAGCCTAGGGGGCGCGAACTCACCTCATCATCCGCGCGCAACATGGCTTCATCCAGGGGCGTTCCATCCAGAAGGCAACCCGAAGGGCGAACGATGAAACTCACGAGGTATGGGCATCCGGTGGAAGCAAGTGCTTCTGCCATTCCCAGCGCCTCATGGATTTCGGGCATTGTCGAGGCCATGAGGTAATCAGCCCCTGCTTCAACCAGTGCCCTGGCTTGGATCAGGTGAAAGGCTTGAGCCGCCGCCCTTGGCAGTGCCTCTTGAGGCTTATAGGCGTCCCCGCGGCAGCCCATGAGCCCACCGATGTAAATCTTCGATCCGTACTCCCCAAACTCATCTCGGATTGTTTGGAGGAAGCGCACCGCGTCCCCATTGAGATCGCGTTTCGCGAAAGCAGAAGCCGCAAGCCGATCGGAATTTGCGCGCCACGTGGGGGCAAGACTGAGAAGAGGCAGGTCATGCATTCGCCCGATTGCCATGTACTCGACGAAAACTTGGTGAAGCAGAGCCCGACCCGCTTCGCTGTAAATCAAAGGTGCATTCATCAGGAGAGGATCCAACAAGTCCGGTGCACCGCGTCGAACACGCTCAACCACCCCACCTTCCATGAGGACAGGACCGCCATCCGATAGAAGATTGGCCAGATTTTGCCGCCGATTCACCGGCACCTTTTTGTCGGAAGACCCGCTGGCTTTTTGATATTCGGAAAGGCTCATACCCTCATGCTACGCTCAGCGAAAAATTCCAGCGGCCACTACTTCTCAGAGATCACCTCGGCTGGCTTTTGGAGCCTGGCATAGAAAGCAATCGGCCCCCGTGATGCCACTATTTTGCCAATCCCACTTTGCGCCCCCGGCGGCATCCAATGGACAAGGAGGCTTCATGACAGGAACTGAACATTTTGATCAAGCCGCCGCGACCTGGGATCTCGCCGACAGGCGTGTGCTACTGGCCCGGGCTGTGTCGGAAGCCATTGCGAACCGAGTGCCCCTTTCCCAAGAACTCACCGTTTTGGATTTCGGCTGCGGAACGGGGCTGGTGACGCTCGAACTGGCGCCGATGGTTCGCTCGATCACCGGAGCCGATACCTCACCCGGCATGCTCAAGACCCTGGCGGAAAAGGCAAAGACCCAAGGCACGCCAGTGCACTTGATTCCGCTGGACGCCACAGAGACGGGAAAGCTTGGCGGACCGTACGATCTCATCGTCAGCAGCATGACCCTGCATCACGTTGCGGATGTGGCCGCCCTGTTCAACCAGTTCACGCAGCACCTGCGCCCCGGCGGACAAGTGGCTTTGGCCGATCTCGATGAAGAAGATGGCACCTTCCACGACGCAAGCATGACCATCCACCACCGTGGGTTTTCACGGGACCAAATTCAAACCTGGCTGGCGGAAGCTGGCTTTCGGGAAATCAACCTGGAGACGGCTACCATCACCCAAAAGGACGGGAAAGGCTATCCCGTTTTCTTGGCCACCGCCCGATGGCATTGATTTCCATGATTCGGCCTTAATGTTCCGGTCATCTTTTTTTTAACCTTATTTCCATTCTTGGAGGCCCCATGCTAAACGCCGCCCTCATCACCCTGGTCATGCTCGCCGCTCCTGGAGCCGAGAAGGCCAAGCCCGCTACCAACACCACCTGCCCCGGCTGTGGCAGCGCCGTCACGGCAAAAAGCCCCACCACAACCGTGCGCGGGCAAGCCTATCGATTCTGCTGCTCTCACTGTGGCGAAATGGTACAGAAGAACCCCGACAAGTTCCTGGCGAAAGACGGAACCCCAAAAAACGCAAAACGTTAAAGGTTCACCAAGGGGGAAGAATCTTTTTTTGCTGGGTCCTTTGACCAATCTGTTCGCAAAGGCCTTGATGCAGCATCTTTCCTGGTGAATATCGATCCGTGCTCGGGACCTAGATCGAATTGAAGGAGTCCTACTTCCTTTTGATCAGGTTCTCCCGCATCGAGGCTCGAAACGCTATTGCAACCATTTATTTGGCTTGCATTTACGTTTAGGCATACCTATTGCTGAAATCACCATAGGTATGAGGAGACCCTATGCATAAAAAACTTCCAAAATTGCTATTCCCCGCGGTGCTCGCGCTGCTGAGTTGTGCGCCAGCCACGGCTCAAATCCGCATCGGCATCGATCTTGGTGCGATTCGCATCCGCATCGCCCCAGAACCCCCACCACCGCCCCGGGTGGAAGTGCGAATGCACCGACCTAGCCGTGGGCACATTTGGATCCAAGGCTACTGGGATCGCCAGGATGATCGTTGGGCTTGGTCACCTGGACGCTGGGAGCGCCCCTCGCAGCGAGGTTCGATGTGGATCCGACCTCGATATCAACGTGAATCAGGTGCCTATCGCTATGAACCCGGCCATTGGTCTCACCAACGCTTGGAAGAAGGCGAAGATTACAGCCGCTGGCGTCAAGAACGGGGACATGGTCACGATAAGAAAGACAAGAAACGGGGCCGCGGTCACGACAAACACCGGTAGTGCTCTAGCCTGATTGAAAAACAAACATGGCTCAACACCCTTGGTACGGGGGTATCCTCCACACC
>JAUYES010000561.1 GCA_030691225.1 Holophaga sp.
CGGCGCCGGAGCCAAGGTGGGTCCCTTTGCCCATCTCCGCGAAGGCACGGTATTGGATGAAAAAGTCCACATGGGCAATTTCGTGGAGACCAAAAAGGCCCACCTTCGCGCCGGGGCGAAAGCCAACCATCTCAGCTACCTCGGCGATTGCGAAGTGGGCGAGCGCACCAACATCGGCGCTGGCTTCATTACCTGCAACTACGATGGCCATCGCAAACACCGAACCATGATTGGGAAAGATGTATTCGTGGGTTCCGACTGCCAGGCAGTGGCTCCGATTACTCTTGGCGATGGCTGCGTAACAGCCGCTGGCACGACCCTTACCGTGGATGTTCCGGCTCGGGCCTTGGCGCTTTCACGTGTGCCCCAAGTGAACAAGGAGGGGGCCGCCGAACGAATGAGAGCGAAACGCAAGGGCGGCCTGGGTTAGACTGGTTCTTTGCGCCCCCGCGCACTGAAAGCCCAATGCTGAATTCCATGCTCGAAAACCTTGGCGCCAAGATCCTTGTCCTCCTCGACCAGGCGGGGGATTTCGCCGTGGTCTCAGGCCGAGCCTTTCGCGCGATCTTTAAGCGCCCCTTCGACGGGGCTGCCTTGATGCACCAATTCCAGTCCGTGGGCGTCAATAGCATTCCGGTTATTTTGCTTACCTCCTTGGCGGTGAGCATGGTGTTCGCCGTGCAGTTGGCCTATGGATTCAAACAATTCCAAGCGGAAGGACACGCTTCCCAGATAAACGGATTGGCCATCGTGCGCGAACTGGCGCCGGTCATTTCGGGCCTGATGATGGCGGGCCGGGTTGGCAGTGCCATGGCGGCAGAACTCGGTACCATGCAGGTGACCGAACAAATCGACGCCCTGGAATGCCTGGCCACCGATCCCATTCACTACCTGTTTGTACCCCGGCTGCTGGCTTCCGCCATCATGGTTCCCATGCTCGTCGGCCTCAGTATCTACGTGGGTTACTGGGGCGGCTATCTCTTGCTCGTGGGGGTCGAGGGACAAAGTTCCGTGGTCTATGCCAGCGACTTCTTCAAGTTGTTGTCCTTCCGGGATCTGCGCATCGCGCTCTACAAGGCCTTCGTGTTCGGCGTCATCATCGCCCTCGTGGGTTGCTGGCGCGGTTATCGAACCCACGGAGGGGCCGAAGGCGTGGGCAATGCCCCCACCAGCAGCGTGGTGACATCCAGCCTCTGGATCCTGATCTCCGATTTTTTCCTGACGAAGCTTCTGCTCGTCTGAGGAACCCCCATGGAACCCGTTATCGATGTCGTCAACCTTTCCAAGGCCTTCGGGCCCAAGGTCGTTCTATCCAATGTCAATTTGCAGGTTCAGGAAGGTGAAAGCCTCTGCGTGATGGGTGGTTCAGGCACCGGCAAGACGGTGCTGCTGCGCAACATCATGGGGCTCCTTACACCCGATTCGGGGCATGTCGCCGTGGATGGCAAGATCATCCAACAACTCAATCGGGACGAACTTTTCGAAGTGCGACAAAAGATCGGCATGTGCTTCCAGATGGCGGCCTTATTCGATTCCATGACGGTGGAAGAGAACGTGGGCTTTGCCCTGAAACGCCATACGCCCATGACCAAGGCCGAGATTGCCGATCGCGTGGATGAATGCCTTTCCATGGTGGGCCTCAAGGACACCAATAAGCTGAAACCATCCGAACTCTCCGGCGGCATGAAGCGCCGGGTGGGCTTCGCCAGAGCCATCGCGCTCAAACCCAAGATCCTGCTCTTCGATGAACCCACCACCGGTCTGGACCCAGTAATGACTGATGTGATCGGTCGCATTATCTTGGATCTCAAAGCCGAATTAGGTATGACCAGCATCACTGTCACCCACGATCTCAAGAGCGCCTTCGAAATTGCCGATCGCATCGCCCTGATCTTCCGGGGCGAGTGCATTGCCTGCCAAACACCCGGTGAATTCAAGGTCAACCCGCATCCTGTCGTACAGCAGTTCCTGCGCGGCGATGCCGACGGCCCATTCCTGCAGGACCCACCACCGCCCAAACGGGCCCTTGACCGCGCCCTTTTCCACCCTATTCACATCGATTAAACCTTCTGGATATGCCATGAAACTCGAATCCAAAGTCGGCGCCTTCTTTATCGGTTCCATCGTGATTCTCGGTGCACTCATTTTGCGCACTGAGAAGCTGGAACTCTTCGGGAGATCCGATGAGCGAAGCTTCCGCACCGAATTTGCCCAAGTTGCGGGGCTCAATGTCCAGGGCCATATCCGCATCGCTGGAGTGAAGGTTGGCACCGTCAAGGAAATCGGCATCGAAAAGGGCCGCGCCGTTGTCAGCTTCACCGTGGAAAAGAAATATGCCTTAACCAAGGGCGCCACGGCTTCGCTCAGCAGTATCGGGATTTTGGGCGAAAAATACATCGAGTTGGATCCGGGCCAACCCACGCAGGAAACCCTTCCCGAAGGCAGCGCCATCCCCAGCAAAACGGGCATGAGTCTGGACAACCTGATGGAGACTCTTGGCGCCATCGGCACTGATGTGAAGGGCATCACCTACGCTCTGAATCAATCCATCGGTGGCGAAAACGGTCGTCAGAAAATCGACGAGATTGTGGATAATATCCGCCAACTCACCGGGGAATTCCGCTCCATGGCCCAGGAGAATCACGCCGCCATCAATAACACCATGGCGAACGTGGAATCCATCACCGGTGAACTGAAGGATCGTCTCCCCAGGATCGCCAAGCAGTTCGAGGATCTGGGTAAAGGCCTCAACGACATGGTGGACCAGAGCAAACCTGAGATGAAGGGCCTACTCACCGATGTTCGCAAACTGGCCCAGGGCTTCCAGTCCACATCAGAAAACATTCGCTCCATCACCGACAAGCTGAATAAGGGTGAAGGCACTATCGGCAAGTTGCTTACCGACGAAAGTACCATTCAGAAGGTAAATGCCGCTGTCGACAATGTGAACGAGATGTTGGGCGGTCTCAAAAACATGGATCTTCGCCTGGACCTAAATGCCGCCAGTTGGGCCTCACGAAACGACAGCATGATCGGACTCGGTATCGAGTTCGCGCCGCGCAAGGACTACTGGTACAGCTTGGCCGTGAACTCTTCACCCGATGGCAAGGTTTCGGATAGCACCCGCACCGTAACGCGCATTGATCCCATCACCGGCTTGCCCACCAGTACGATCGAGAAAGTTCGCACCATCAATGCCGAACAGGTCATGACGCTATCCGCCGAATTTATGAAGCGGATCGGCGATTACTTTGTGGTCCACGCCGGCATCATCGATGGCAAGGGAGGCGCGGGTGCCGAACTTCGATTCATGGATGACCGTCTACGTTTTGGCGGCCTTGCCTATGATTTTGGCAAACGCGATGACAAACCCAACCCCCGCTACCGCCTGACCTCAAGCTACCAATTTTGGAAGGGGCTTTATCTCAAGGCTGGGATGCAGGATCTTGCCAATAAGGAATTCCGTAGCTTCTATTTCGGTGGCGGTGTTCGCTGGAAGGATGATGACCTTAAAAAGCTGGTGGGGTTAGCCAGCGCCGGGAAGTAATAGCACATGCTCAGTCCTTCTTCGTATTCCACACCGGAATGGCCTTTTTTGGCCGTGCGACGTGGAATGCCTTTGGGCCTGGCGCTCCTGGCCATGATCGGTGCCTTCCTACATTCACCAGGAAGGGGCTGGCTGGTTCTCATTGCCGTCGGATTTCTGGCCGAGGTGTGGCCTTCCTTTAAACACGGCGAGGCCTACCTGCGTAATCGTCGAGCGATCGTACGCTGGGATGGTTTCTGGACCACTGCCTTTCGCCCAGTGGCCCGTTTCCTGGGCATGGAAGAGACCTGGGTACTCTCGTTCTGTGCCTGGAATAATCGCCGAGTGCAGGAAGTTTTTGAAACGCGCCGCGCAAAGAATGCCCTGATCCTTCTTCCCCACTGCATTCAAATGGCGCGCTGCAAAGCCGATATCTTCGAGGATCCGAAAAACTGCTATGAATGCGGGCTCTGCCCTGTGGGTGACACCCTGGAAGCGAGTCTGAAAAATCGATGGAATGTGCGCATCAGTAATCGCAGCCATAAGGCGTACCGAGATGCCCGGGAATTCCACCCCGATTTGATCGTGGCCGTGAGTTGCTCCGATCGCCTGCTGAAGGGCCTTACGAAACTGGCCGAGGTGCCTTGTTTCGTTCTCCCACTCCAGCTTCCCCACGGCATGTGTGTGGATACCACTTTCAGTGTTCCAAACCTGATCACCGCTATGGACAACCTGGTGGAACCCCGCACAACGACCCCTGCCAAGATCCAGCCTCTGGAGGGCATCGCGTGAATGGACCCATCCGAAGTCACCTTGAACGGCTGCTAGGGCCCACGCCGATGGCCTATCTGCTCCATCTACGCCCTCTGGAATGGCCCATCATGACGGCCCATTTTCTGCTGGGCACTCTCTTGGCCATGGGTAGCGACGTACCTTTGAAGGCAACGGGTTTCGGGTGGTTCGTGTTTGTGGTGCTGATGAATGGCGGCACCCTTGCCATCAACAGCGCCTTCGATAACGACGAGGGTGATATCGGCTATCTCAAGCAGCCTCCTAAGCCGCCGAAATACCTCTTCCATGTTTCCGCCGCCATGCTGTTTTTGAGTTTGGCCTTGGGCTTCCTGCTGCCGCCCCTGTTTGCTTGGAGCAATGCTGTCTGTGTTGTCATGTCCTTTTTGTATTCCGTCCCTCCGGTGCGCCTTAAGGCCCGGGCTGGATGGGATGTGGTGATCAACTGCCTTGGCTTTGGCCTACTGACACCGCTGGCGGGCTGGGGCTTAACAGGCCGACCTCCAACGGCACCCTTTGTCGTGCTGACGTTTGGCTTTGCACTTCTTTTTTGCGCGCTCTATCCGCTGACTCAGATTTATCAGATCGAAGAGGATCGTAGGCGCGGCGATGTCACGATGGTAATCAAACTCGGCGAGAGCCTAAGCTTGGCCTTGGCGCTAGGAATGATGATTCTGGCTCATGGCTGTTTTGCCTGGGGAGTCTTGCGTTCTGGTCCAGGCCTTGGATGGCTTGGCCTATCCCTTGGCATTTGGCTGGTCGTACTGGTGCCCTGGCTCATCCAGTGGCGGCAGTGGACCCCCAAAAAACACGAACAGGGCATGTACTTGGCATTGGCCGCGTGGGCTATCACCGATATCAGCGTCCTAGTTCTCATGTGGCCCCGAGGGTGAACCTCCTGTTCCGGGAAATGCCATGATTGCTCCGAGTGTTCCACCACCCTTTCCTTTGCAATGGGGTTTTACGACACGCCTGGATTCCCCAAATTCAGCGCCACCAATCCGCCTGAAACAAATTCATGGGTGCGAAATCCACCCCGCAAACGATGAGGTGCAGTTGGGTGACGGCCTGTGGACCACGACACCCGGGGAAGCCATCGGGGTGCGGGTCGCCGATTGTGCCCCCATTCTTTTAGCTGGCTTAGCGGCAAATACCCCCTGGGTGGCCGCCCTACACGCCGGTTGGCGCGGAGCCGTGGCGGCAATTCTGCGCCGGGGAGTGAGGCAGTTTGAAGAGCAGGGCGGACACCCAAAAGACTTGGTCTGGGCCATCGGGCCTGCCATCGGACGCTGTCATTTTGAAGTAGGAGTCGAGGTCATTGAGGCTGCTCGTGAAGATTCCACCTGGCGAGATGACCTTGCCACCGAATCGCCATCCGGGAAATTTTTCTTCGATCTTCACGGGTTTCTACGCGCACAGGCCCTAGATCTGGGCCTGGATATGCGAAAGGACGGCTCCATCAACCGCTGCACGCGCTGTGAGCCAGAGTTGTTCTTCAGTTATCGAGGTGGCGACACGGAAGGCCGCCAGTGGGGCTGGGTTCAGATCGGTGAAAAGAACTGACCGCGAAAACAGACCCTAGTGCAGCGGAAATTGTGCGTGCACGGCCGTGCCTTCACCTTCGTTCCGAATCTTAATCTGCCCGTCGTAGCCCACCAATAATTGTTTACAGAAAGGTAGGGAGGTCCCTGGGCTGCGAATCCCAATGACCACTTGCTGGTGCAATTCATTAAAGGGTTCGAAGGCCATGTCCAATTCCGAGGGAGGAATCGGCCCACCTTCATCCACCATTTCAAAGTGGAAGTAAGTATCTTCCATCCAGGATCGTATGCGAATCGTGGAGGCTGGGGTTGGACCACTGAAGCCATGCTGAACAAGGTTTTGCAGCAATTTCGCAAAATCGCCATACACCCCAAAGATGCGATGCTCGCTGGCGGCAAATTCAGTTTCAACTTGGGCGCCTCCGGGGATGATTCCCTCGGCAGCTAGCAATTCCAGTTCCTGGGCGATGAGGTCGTGCAGATCCAAGTATTCAGGGGTCGAAGGATCGTCCTTGTTGACACGTCGAAGCAAGGCCTTCAACAAACCCTCGATCTCAGAAACTGCGTTCCGCATTTCGGCAATGGATTGAGGAGCCCGAAGGCAGGCCTCTTCACCCATGGTGTGCCGAGCCTGAATCAGCTGCTCCAACTCAAGACTCTGCCGCCCCAGGACCTGCACCGGTGTGACAAGCCGATGCGTGATCTTGTATAGAAGCCCATCCAGCAATTCCCTCCGATCCTGACGGCTGAGTTCAGCCTTGGCATGTTGGAGATCCTGATAGGAGCCTTCCATTCGTTCGTAGCTCGAGGCTAGGGCGCGACTGCTTTCCTGGAGACTATGGATGAGCTCAGCGTTTTCGATACTCACCAGTGCATGACTGGCATGAAGAGCCATAAGCTCCACTTCGAGAGGCTCGAAGGGCTCCGCACTATCGCGAGAAAGAGCCCAAAAGCCCCAGATTTCATTGCCAGCCTGGCGGTCCTTCAGCACCAAAAGACTTGTCTCCAAGGCCGGTGACCAGAAACCCAGGGACGCACCCTCATCCCAAATTCGATGGCTTCGCAGGGCATTGCCGCAGAGGATCCCATTTTCGGAAAGAAAAAGCATCCGAGAGCAAAAAGGGTGGTCCCTTTGCAGGGCAGGTGCCACTTCAAATCGATCGCCCTGCCATCGAAAACCTTCCCAATAACCTCCGCTAGGATGCAATCGATAGGCAACGATGTGGCGTGTTCTAACCATGGTGCGAACTTGATCGAGGACCTTGACGAGGATGACCGCCGGGTCTTGTTCGCCCAACAGCGACTGTCCCAAGCTCAGCAGTCCAGATAGGCTCTGGTTCCGTATCTCGAGTTCCCGCTGGGCTGTGGTGAGCTTGCTGTTGGCCTCCTGAACTTCATTCAGCTGAGCTTCGAGGTGATCCAACATCTGCACATTAAAATTCCGTAATACGGCGCCTTCACGCGACTTATCGACGTGCTCACGATGGCCGGCCAAATAGCCTTCGACCTGCTTCACAAACGTGAAGGGGTCGATGGGCTTGGGAATGAAGCCATCGCAACCAGCCACCAGCGCCGTGTCCCGGTCGCTCTTTTGCGTTTTTGCTGTCAACGCCACGATAGGTGTCTGTTTGAGGTCGGAATGTTGTCTAAATTTTGTGGCAATTTCGAAACCGGAAAGCCCGGGCAGATTGATATCTAGCAAGATGAGATCCGGCTTGATATCCATAGCCATCTCAAACCCCTTGAGCCCTTCTTCGGCCCAATGCATGACATACCCTGCTTGCGTCAACAACCGTTGCACCAGCCGCCAATTCACGGGGTTATCTTCGATACATAGAATATTGATTGGGTGGGTCATCGGGTGGGTCATGGGTTGGGTCATTGGCGCCCCAATTTGCACAAGGGAATTTCCACGGTGAAGGTTGAGCCCTTCCCCTTTTGGCTATCGACCCGAATCGCGCCATGCATTAAACCGATCAGGCGCTGGGACAAAGCGAGCCCAAGTCCCGTGCCGCCAAATCGCCGAGTGATGCTCCCATCCACTTGCTGGAAGGGGCGGAAAAGGCGGGTCATTTCTTCGGCACTCATACCGATGCCCGTATCCCGAATGGCCACATACAAAAGCTCACGGTCCCGTTCGACCGTAACCCGAACGGAGCCTCGCTCGGTAAATTTGATAGCATTCCCAATAAGATTCGTGAACACCTGTTTCAATCGGGCTGGGTCTCCCATCACTCGCACATCCTCCCAACCCGGAGATTCAAAACT
>JAUYES010000564.1 GCA_030691225.1 Holophaga sp.
GCAGATGATCCGCCAGGAGGATCCCGGAGAAGCCCTGGCCGCTGCCATTGCCGAGGCGGAAAACGGTCTGGCCCTGCGCTCCGATTCCGCCGGCCTAGCCAATGATTTGGTGACCGCCCTTAGGTATTCAGCCGAGCGGCAATTTAACCTCGGGCAGGATCCCGAACCCACCATTGCCCGCGCCATCGCGGTGGCCCACCAAGCCCTGCAAGGTTCCCGACTCCGGGATTACCTGCTGAATAACCTGGGCAACTGCCTGGAATTCAAAGCTGAGCTGCAAATGGGACGCGGCCAGGATCCCGAGCCCACGGTGCGGGAGGCTATCCATCACCTTCAAGAGGCGGCAAGACTGAAACCCTGGGTGGGGCATAGCTCCAGCGAAGGTGGTGTAACCCTGCAACTCGCCACCTACCAAGCTTGGCTCGGCAAGGATAATGCCCAAGCCTTAGCTGACAGCCTCCGGGCCTTGCGTGAAGCCGAGCGCCTGAACGCCAATAGTTATCGGGTCCAACTGGCATTCCTCAAATTGCACCTCCTACACGCCCGAAAGGAGGGCCTTCAGCAGGCGGAGATCATCCACCAAGTCACGCGAGCACGCCAAGCCTTCGACCGCACGACAGCTCTCAACCCCGGCCTGCCAGAAGCGGCCGCATTGGAAGCTTCCGTATTCGCCTTGGAAGCCCAGGTTAGTACCTCCTACGCAAAACAAACGGCCCTAGAAAAAGGCATTCGGGCGCTCCAAAGATCCTTTGAGTCGGCCGAGCGTTCTGGCGGACGGGAAAGCCTGGTGATCGAAGCCGCGGGGGATCTACTCGAAGCCGGAGGCGAGATTCCAACCATCCTGGCTCCTCGAATTATCGACCTAGCAACCCGTGTCGTGGCCATGAAGCCCTGGGATAGTTGGGGGCATTTCCAACGAGGCCGGTTACTGCAATGCCTCGGGCGCTCCCGCGAAGCCTCGCTATCCCTCGATGAAGCCATCCGCCGAAACCCCAATCTGGCTCGCCTCGCGAAAGCGGCCCGAGATCAAAAGCCCTCGCTGAAGAACTGAGTTCATCTGAATCACCCTGGCGGTTTTGTTGAGGGGCGTATGCTTAGGGCATCCACCCAAGCCCCACATCTTTGGAGTTGCCATGTCTTTGGCCCGCACGCTACTGACGGCTTTCCTTGTTTTTTCCTTCGGAGAATCGACCCTCGATGCTCAGCGAACGCGGGGCATGGTCGCAACGGAAGCCCCTCAGGCGCAGCCACCTCTGAGCGTCATAGAGATGGCGGCTCAACGGAAACGAGGTGCGATGGCAGCCGCTGCAGAGAACCCTCAGGCGCCTGCATCCCTGGGCCTCCAGATGAAAGAAGAAAACGGGCGCTTCATCGTGGTTTCTGTGCTTCCCGGATCGCCCGCCCAGGCCGTCCCGATACTTCCGGGGGATGTGATCCTCTCCGTGGGCGGATCGCCCTTGAGTGATCTGCGAATACTCCAGCGCTATGTGGCCATCGCCAATGCACGGGGAGTGAATTTGACCCTGGAATTGGAACGGGCAGGCAAGCTTCTTACGGTCCAGGTAAGTTTGGCCACGGCAGCGGCACCTGCGGCAGGCTCGCGGCGCGGTGGCTATTCCCAATCCACGGTCCCTGCTGGCGCAGTCCGCACAGCGGCTCCAGCTCCGGGCCAGGGCTTCAACGTGCTTCGTTACGCGGCGCCGGATCCTCGCACCGGCGAGGTGATCTTCTGGGGGGATTACGACCCTGCCTACCCCACAGGCCCCTTGCCCTACCAGGCCCTGTTGGCCGAGGCACTAAGGAATCAGAGCCCTTCGTTTTCCTTGGAGCCCACGACCGCTGGCCGATCGGCCGGACGGGATTTGGATCAACGCGTGGCCGCCGATGCGCAGCGCCTAGCTCGGGATCCGGCCTTTGTTCAGACCTATGCCCAACGCCTGTTGCAGGTACTGGGGGTGGATCTGGCCCAGCGTCCCGATGGGCAACGGTTTGCCAAGCGCTGCGGTGCGGCCTTCGGATTAACCCCGGCCGAGGCCATGGATGTGCTTCAACCCGAGCGCGGCCAAAAGGCCCGAGGCGAGGCCGGCTACATGGCCCTGATGGCAAAGGCCTTGAAACACCTAGGCACGCCAGGAACGGCCGAAGCGCTGACCCGTATGCTGAGCGGTGATACCTGGGGCGCTGTTGATCTGCTGGGCGTTGGGGTGGAAGTGCGCAGCCTGCGCGAGGACGTCCAAGCGGGGCGCCTTGCCAAGGAACTTGGGTCGCTTCGCATGCAGGGCCTAGTCTGGGGTGCCTTCTTAGTCAACGGGGGCATGAATAAGGCGGCGGTGGATAGCGAGCGGAACCGCCGTGGACCTGCGGGTTTTCTTCCGTGGGCTCAAGAGCGGTTTACCACTTGGATGGCCGACCGGGTTGGAAAGGGAATGTTCCATGGTCTCGTGCTGGGCGAAGAAGCCTTGCATCGTCTCTACCCCGGATTACCGCCCTTGCAACTCGAACCCATCTGTCTGAACGGTCTCGATCCAAAATCGGCTCTGGCCCAAGTTTTCCTACGTGCCGATGTGGCCTTGAAAACCTTTCTGGCCCTGCCAGATGCAGCGGACCGAGTGCCCGGACATCGAAGCCAAGCCGAATACCACCAGGCCTACTTGGCCCAGCGCGGCAAGGGCGGAAGCGGCGGTGGCCTGCGGGCCCGATCTTGGCTGCAACCGGGAACCGTGGAATTGCAGGTCGACCCGAGCGGCGCCCTGGTTCGCTTCGGTGAGGCTCGCATTGTGATTCGCAGCCAGGTTTTGGAAGACACTGGCCGACTCGGTGCCGTTCAACAGGAAGGGATAAATGCCTACGCCGCGGAGGTAAGTTCCCGGTACGAGGCCTATGCCAAGATCGACCCAGAGCTTCACAAACTGCGTGAGGCCGCCAAGATCATGGCCCTGGCGCGGTGGGTTCGCACGAAGGGAATGGTTCTGCATCCTGCCGCGAGCAATACCGATGGTTCACTGGGCATGGTGCCCAAGGGCTTTGTCCAAGCCACGTTCCTGATGGAAGGGGATAGCCTTTTCCTGCAACCAGCAGCGGTGGGCGGGGTGGATTTTTCGCCCCAGGTCGGCGAGGCCTGGGTGCAGGTCAAGCCGGAATCTGGTGTCGTGCCTAGCGCCTTGGGGCAGTTGCAAGCGAGCGCGGCCCTGGCGGGCCAGGCTGCCGATGCGGCCATTGCCGGAGATTTAACAGGAGCCCGGGAACTGGCCCAGCGCAGCGCCGATGCCATGACGGGTCGATTGCAAGGAGGATTACCCCAGGGCCTGCCAATACCAGTCGCGGCGGAAGCCTTCCCCATGGCCCAGGCCAGCACCGACTTGTTGGGTCGTGTTCAAGCTGCCACTGGGCGATTGCAGAAAAGCACTCCGGGATCCCCCGAGGCCGAAGTCGCGCGGGCGGAATTGCAGGGACTCCGAGTGCAGTCCAAGGAACTTGTCGCCAATCCTCGGAGTGCCCCTCAGGTCGTGGCGCTCCTCCGTGCCCCTGCGCCTTTGCCGGTGGCCGCAGCACCCACGCCCACAGCCGCAGTACCCGCTGCGCCCACCTCGACCCCAGCGGCCGAAGCCACACCCCTGAGCCCCGAAGATCGGCGCCGGTTGCTGGAAGAAACCACGGCCTTGCGCATGGAACTCTGCCGCATTCGAGCGCAATTTCGGAAACTG
>JAUYES010000569.1 GCA_030691225.1 Holophaga sp.
CAGCAACGCCAGTTGCACCACCAACTGCCTGGCGCCCATCGCCAAGGTGCTGCACGATAATTTCGGCATCAAGCGTGGCCTCATGACCACCGTGCACGCCGCCACCGCCACGCAGAAGACCGTGGATGGCCCATCCAATAAGGATTGGCGCGGCGGACGCGGCATTTTGGAAAACATCATTCCGAGCTCCACCGGCGCTGCCAAGGCTGTGGGTAAGGTCATTCCCGAATTGAACAAGAAGCTCACCGGCATGGCCTTCCGCGTGCCCACCTCGGATGTGTCCGTGGTGGATCTCACCGTGGAACTCAATACCGAAACCACCTACGAACAGATCTGTGCCGCCATGAAGGCCGCCAGCGAAGGTGCCATGAAGGGCGTGCTGGGCTACACCACCCAGAAGGTCGTCTCCACGGACTTCCGGGGCGAAAGCTGCACCTCGGTGTTTGACGCCGAAGCCGGGATGGCGCTGGATTCCACCTTCGTCAAGGTCGTGTCCTGGTATGACAATGAGTGGGGCTACTCCTGCAAGGTGCTGGAGATGGTCAAGGTGATGGCGAAGTAGGTTTTTCTCTTTTCGGAATGGAAAACGACCGGCCTGGTGCCGGTCGTTTTCGTGATAGAGCTTCTGGCGCAAGCAGGTTCAGAGATAATCTAGGGCTAAGCCTTTAAGAACCCAAACACCGTGAAACTAACCTGCATTATTGACAAAAACCTCGAGGAACTCCCCCTGAGCTGCTCGTCCACGAGGTTCAATTCCTTAAAGGGGACCCGACCCGTGTGGACACCTTGCCCAGAGCCAATATCCAGGAGGTCACACACGCCATCATTCTCACCAAGAAGCCGGGGGATCCACATTCCGATGATCAGGCAATTCTCATCGGTCGAGAACGCATAAATGGCGTGGAGATGAAGTGATTTCGATGGGCTTTGAGTGAGAAGGATGCTGGTTGAATGGGTGAAGTGACGTTTGTTTTGAGGGTGTGGGTCGCTGTAAAGCAAAAAGCAAAAAGCAAAAAATTAGCCACCGATAAACACTGATGGACACCGATAAATGATGATAAAAGCTGACTGATTTTGGGTTGTCTTGGGGATCCGTGGCGAGGGGTGCTGGGGCTCTTTGTTTTCAGTCTTCTTTGGTGGGTGATTCCAGGTTCGCCAACCATTCTGGCAACAAGCCCAAGTGCTCCAGGGTCGTGAAGTGCGTGGTATCAACATCTTCCACGTGCTCGTGAATCCAGGTGGTGATGTAGGGCACGTGCACGGCTCGGGCGCCGAGGGATACGGCGGGAAGCACATCGGACTTTACGGAATTGCCTATCATCAGGAATTCGGCCGGGTCGATGGCGTGGCGAGCGAGGATGGCGCGGTAGATGGCTTCATCTTTTTGACTCACCACTTCGACCGCTGAAAAATAGCGGTCGAGGCCCGAGCGTGCCAGCTTGGCTTCTTGATCCAGAAGATCGCCCTTGGTGATGAGCATCAGGCGGTATCGATCCTGGAGGGCCGCCAGGGTTTCGACTACATGCGGAAGCATTTCCACCGGATGGCCAAGCATGTTTTTGCCTAGTTCGATAATGGCTTGAATTTCGGGCCCCGACACGCGGCCTTCGGTGAGTTCAATGGCGGTTTCGATCATGGAGAGCACGAAGCTCTTCACCCCATAGCCAAAGTGACCGAGATTGCGCATCTCGCTGGCATAGAGCCGTTCCTGAATCCAGGCCTCATCATGATAGGCGGTCAGCATTTGACGGAAGCTGGCTTCGGCATCGCGGAAGTAGTGTTCGTTATGCCAAAGCGTATCGTCGGCATCGAAGGCGATCACGCGAATCATGCCATATCTCCAAAATTGGCATGTGCCAGGAGCCAGTATAACGGCGGCTCCCACATAGGCGAGGGTCGCGGCCCGTGCGAGGATGGAGGTTGGAGGACATGGAGTGAAGCTCGCCATCAATGGCCTTGGCCGCATTGGTCGCCTGACCCTGCGTCACCTGGTGAAGGTGCCGGGGCTGGAGATCGTGGGCGTGAATGACCAAACGGAGCCGCGCATTTTGGCGCATCTCATCAAGCATGATTCGGTGCATGGACGCGCGGCATTTTCTGTTTCGCACGAGATCGATGCGCTGGTTCTCGATGGGGTTCGCATTCCTGTATTTCGCGAAAGCGATCCAGCGCAGTTACCTTTCGGAACGTTGGGCGCAAGGCTGGTGCTGGAATGCACCGGGCGATTTTCGAATCGGGCTGGAGCCTTGAACCATCTGCGGGGAGGCGTTGAACGCGTGCTCATCAGTGCGCCCTCGGAGGATGCGGATCGCACCCTGGTGATGGGTGTGAACGAGGCGACCCTTCAACCCACGGATCGCATCCTTTCCGCGGCCAGTTGCACCACCAACGGCTTGGCGATCATGGCGAAGGTGCTCGACGATGCCTTTGGGTTGGAATACGGCTTGATGACTGCCGTGAACAGCTACACCAGCGATCAAAACATTTTGGATTTGCCCCATGAAGATCTGCGGCGTGCACGGGCGGCGAGCATGAGCATGATTCCCACCTCCACGGGCGCGGCACAGGCCATCGGGCTCGTACTGCCCCATCTTAGCAATCGCCTGGATGGCATCGCGGTGCGGGTACCGACGCCGGATGTGAGCCTCACCGATCTCACTGCCTTGCTTAGGCAATCGGTGACGCGAGACGATGTGAATCGCGCCTTTGAAGCCGCAGCCCATGGACCTTTACAAGGTTACTTGGAGGTGTTGGACGAAGAACTCGTCAGTACGGATCTGGTGGGCAGGGAGGCTAGTTGCCTCTTCGATCCCTTCCTCACGAAGGTTATGGACGGCACCATGACCAAGGTCCATGGCTGGTACGACAACGAGTGGGGCTACGCCGCGCGGATGCGCGATCTCGCAGTGCTTTTGCTTGGTGTTGGGCTTCCTGTGCGAGAGCCACGATGAACCCTAAACGGTTTACCTCGAAGAGATGTTGGCCACGTTCAAGTCGGAAGCCATTGAGCGTCATATTGAAACCAGCGGATACTTTTTCGATCGCTGGCCTCATTGCCAAGGCATTGCCGCAGAAACGTTTTTATCGGTGTCCATCGGTGTTCATCGGTGGCAAATTCTGTTTTTCAAAAGATTCAAGCGACTGCAAATCGAAGCAAGAACAGTTAAATCGCCACCGATGGACACCGATGGACACCGATGTGCGGTGGAATCTATCTGCAAATCCAAGCACCGTTTCCGCACCATTCAGGCGGCTGAGAAGGCATACCCATCGCATCGTTGATCCGGCTGGTTCTGGATTTTTTTCCATGAATCATCGGCTATCCAGGCTGAATCCTTTGCCAAACCGGAACGGTGGCCAACCATGATTGGCATCAATGGCTTAGGTCGCATTGGCCGCTTGGCCGCTCGTAGCCTGGCGTTGCGAGCCCATGGGCTGCTGCAGGCCATTAACGATCCTGCGGATCTAGGCACGCTGGTGCATTTGCTTCGCTACGATTCCGTGCATAGCCACGATCATTTGGAAGTGGCCGGAGAATGCCTGAATGGACAAGATTTCCTGCGGATCGAAGGCCAGCGCATCCAGCTCTTTCACGCGAAGGACCCTGCAGATATTCCCTGGGGTAAGGATGTGCGCCTGGTGGTGGAATCCTCGGGCCGCTTCACGAAGCGCGTTGATGCCGCGAGGCATCTGGGGGAAGGTATAGGCCATGTTGTCATCAGCGCGCCGAGTCCCGACCCGGACTTCACGGTGATCTTTCCCGTCAATGGTGCCGAACTAGACTTAGCCAAGCATCGCGTGCTTTCCAATGCAAGCTGCACGGCCCATGCTACGGCGCCCATGCTGCATGTTCTGGAAAAACATTTCGGTATCCAAGCCAGCACCATGAGCACGGTGCATGTGGCTACCAACGATCAGCGCTTGGTGGATGCACCCCATGCGGATCTGCGGCGAGCCCGCGCCGCCATGATGGGCATTCATCCCACCACCAGTAGCGCCTTTGGTGCCTTAAAAAAGACCATGCCCTGCCTGCGTAAAGACTTCGATGGGTGGGCGCTGCGGGTGCCGATTCTGAGCGTGAATCTAGTGGACCTCACGGCCACCGTCAAACGCGAGGTCGATGTGGAAGCGGTGAATGGCGCCTTTCGCGAAGCCGCCGCTGGAGAACTGAAAGGTATTCTCGGCATCGCCGAAGCACCGCTGGTGAGCTGCGATTTCACGGGCCGTGAGGAAAGCGTGATCATGGATCTGGACTTAACACGGGTGCTGGGTGGCCGCTTTCTGAAAGTCTACGGCTGGCACGATAACGAAATCGCCTACGCCGCGCGGTTGGTGGAACTGGTGCGGCATATGGCGGCGAGGATTTGATTCGGGTTTGTGGGGGAACTCAGCCGGAGCCTGCGTTTCATTGAGGGGTTGGTTTTACCAGCGACTCCGAGATCGCCATTTCCATGGCGGCCTGTGGGTGATCATGGTCAAGAAACATTGCGAACGGATCGACACACGCGGAAGAACCTTTGCGAAGAAAGAATCTGGCTATCGGGGGTGATCCTCGACACCGCAAAAATGAAAAATGGCCACAGAGAACGCAAAGGACACAGAGGACACAGAGGACAGAACTCGAATCAATGCCCATTCTTCGCGTAATCCATTTTGGTGTTTTCTGTGTTCTTTATGGCCAATGTATTTCCCCTTTTTCCCTTCTCAGCGCCCTTCCGTGCGCTCCCCAGATGGGTAATCACACCCTCCATAGAGCCACTGACAGCCTATTTTTCGCCGTCGCTGATGGGAACCATTTCCATGATCGATAATCGATGCTACAGGTTTTCGATCACCCGATTTCTGCCAGCGATTCCACTAGCAGCACTCGCGCTAAGGCGTAGTCCAAGCGCCTTCGCCTTCGGCCCTCGCGGTTATTGCCTTTGAAGGGAGAAAGCACCAGATCGTGGCTGGCTTCGCGGAGTTCGGCCAGGCGGCGGTTGACCACGGCGACGAGTTCTGGGCGCCGTTCTCGTGGCAAACCCTGGATGCTTAGGTAGGTAAGCAGGCGGCTGGACACCTTGATGTTTTCCCGCCCATAGGCAAAGGCCTCGGCAAGCAGAAAGCCGATGGGGGCGGCAGGATCGGTGCTATCCACGGCACGCAGAGCGATTTCGCCTCGGGGATTATTGAAGCGGATACGGGAATCCCGAGGCACGGTGCGTCGAAGGGCAAAGATATCGCCTAGGGTGCCGCAGAAATTATTTCCCATGAAGGCACGCGCAGTTTGTTCGCCATCGGTGGCCTGAGTATCGAAACAGGCCACGCAAACGGGGTTCTCGGTATCGTCGAAGGGATTTTTTTCGAGCACCGAAACTAGGTCCAAGTTGTGCTTGGGAAAGACGCTGTTCAAGAAGGTTTCGGGAATGATGGCCACGGTGTAGCGAGCGGCCTTCAGGCAATGGTGCAGGGCAATCTGGTAAAGATCATCCAATCCGGATTCGCCGTAGTAGGCCGCCACGGTCGCTGCCACGCCCTTGCGACTGGCGCTGTGTTTGGCGAGATAGGGTGGGTTGGTGATAATCACGGAAGCGGTGGCTGGAATCTGGCGCAGGGAATCGTTGGTTGGCCACGACGCTGCGTGCAGATCGAGCCCTGCAATGGGGCGCTGAAAACGCGCGGCGCAGGCTTCCAAGAGATGGCCTTCCCCTGCGAAGGGGTCCAGAAATCCTGGCGAATGATTCAGGGCCGTTTGAATGAAGGCCACCACCGGATCAGTGAGCCAGTGCTCCTGGGTGGTGTAGAACTGGCCACCGGAGGTCTTGGCGGCGTCAATTTCCTTGTAGCGGTTCTGCTCTTTGGAAATGAGCATCCGTGCCATGGCGGGTGGCTTCATCCCAGGCTCTCGTGGTGGGCGCTGGTGGCCCGCAGGCGGCGCGCCATCTCCGTGAGCATATCCCGGGGGATAGCTGGAAATTCACGCATCAGCGTGTCGATATTCTCTTCGTGGATCACTAGGCAATCGCATTCATCGAGGGCGATGGCCGTGGCGGAACGGGGCTGACCCAAGAGAAAGGACATTTCGCCAAAAAAGGCACCGGGTCCGAGCACGGCTAATTCCGCTTCGGCCTTTTGGATACTCACGCGGCCCTTCAGAATATGGAACATTTCGCGACCTACATCGCCATCGTGAAAAAGAACGCCACCGGCCGGAATCCGTTGCATTAAGCGGGTGTGCCCGAATCGTGGCGTGCCGCCTTTGCCCTCCATCCAGCGTTTGATGAGCACCGTTTCGTGGCGGTGCAGGGCGGCCACTACTTCGGCGCCAAAGAGAAAGACCGCCTGAGAGTAATAGATCCAGATGACGATGATGAAGATGGACTTGAAGGAACCAAAGGTGACGCCGAAGCCGCTGTTATAGGTCAGGAAAAGGCTGAAGGCAGGGCGCAGGAGAAACCAGAGCGTGGTAGTGGCAATGGCGCCCGCCAGCAGGTGCAAGGTCTTGGTTCGGGGTGAATAGACGGCATACATCAACAGCACCAAGCCGGTGGTCAGGGCGAAGGGCAACATGAACTTCAGCCCCACGGGTGGTATGAGATCGATGGGCAGGGTCTTCAGGAAGCGCAGCGCGATCCCCATTCCCGCTACGGCGGCAATGCCCGTGATGAAGGCCATGGCCGTCTGGAAATCGAAGGCCTTGCTGATCCAAAAGGCCCGCTTGGGGGTGACTCGAAAGATCTGATTGATGATGCTGCGCGTGCTGGTCACCAGGGGCGTGATCGCCCAGAACAAGATGAGAAAATTCAAGGCCCCAGCACTTTTCTTGTGGCTGGCCAGGGTGCTCACTTCCCTCAGAATTACATCGCCAAATTTCGGAATCACATCACCCACAAATTCGGTAACCCGCTGCATGGCCACCCGCGACGAGCCGATGCTCGCCCCTAGGATGGCGGCCAGAAGCAGTAGCGCGGGAATCAGCGCCAGCATGGTGGCAAAGGCTAAGGAGGAAGCCTGACGCAAATCATCATTGCGGCGAAAACCATGAAAGGCTTCGATCAACACCACCCGAGCGGAACGCATGGCGTCCAGCAGGCGGTCCCTAAGCTCGTTTGGGGCAATCAGCCGCACGAGGCACAGCCCGAAGTATCCGAGCAGGATCCACAGGCATCCTGCGGCTCGGGCTCGGGCATGGGTGGTAGCTCCTGGAGTGATAGCACCGCCCGGCGCAATTCAGTAAGGCAGCAGACGCCTTGGGGATTTAGCTCCTCGCAATGGCATTCGCCCGCACGCACCTTGCCCATGACCTCGATGACGGCCGAAACCGAGCCCTTGGCTTCCCATTCCGCCGCCAGGCTTTCCATGGAATGGCCAAAGCAGTGGCAGATGGGCCGGGGAGCTTCGGTTTCCTTGATACCCAAGCGGACGGAGAGCTGGTCCTTCAGGATCGCGGTGCCGGAGGGGGCGTAGTAGGCCACGGGGCAGGCGGGATGGGGACAAAAGCGGATTTCTCCAGCGCCAAGGGTCACCATGGCCTCTGTGGAAATGAAGCGACTCGCCGTATCCCTGGACACAGGTTTTCCGAGAGACCGGCAGCGCGGGCAGGCCAGGAGGCCCGTGGCGCGAGGGCCGCAGCAAGCGTGGTCAGGGGAATGGTCATGATCGTGCATGGAACCATTTTATCCCTGGAAGGTCATCCATAACCGAACGGGCCTAGCGGAATGTCCAATCTGTGATTCCCGTCAGGCGTTCCACTACGTAGAGCACGGCCCCAGGCGCGGGTTGAGGAAATTCGCGCACCTGGAGATGACCAGGGCCGAGCAACTGGACCACATGCACCGCAACACCGCCCGAAAAATCCGGATGGATGGCCAAGGGCCGGGCGAGAGATTCCAGATCCAGAGTGTTGAGCCAATCCTCCGGCAGCACCTCCAAGCTGGATTGCCGCAGCAAGGCCCCGATTTCCCGCACCTGCAGCAGCACCAGATGATTGGCCCCATCGAAGACTTGCCAGCAGAGGAAGGCCGGTAGGCCGCCAAAGGCCACCCCGGCCATATGCACCTGGGGCCAAGCCTTCAGGGTGGCAAGTCCCGCCGAATCGGCGGCTTCCCACGCCAGCCGCTCCAAGGATGGAGAGGCTGGAGGGATCCACGGAGAAGCCTGCAAGTCAGTCATTTGGCATCGATCGGGGTGATTGGCTATTTTTCCTGATCCCAATTCAAAGCATCGATACCGGGCAGGGAAGTGAAGACGTCCAAATGGCCTTCTTGCATGAGCGGAAGAATGGCGGTGGGAAGGCCTTCTTTGAGGCGTTGGAGCGTGGCCTGATCCGCAGGATAGAAGCCGACCCAGGCATTGCGTCCGCTGCGCTTGGCAGTGTAGAGGGCGCGATCCGCGAAGTCCACCACCTGATCCCAGCCGAAGAGACTGGTTTCATCCGAGCAGAAGGGGAACGTAGTAAATCCAAGCGAACAGGTGGCGTGTAGGGTTTTCCCTTCGCCGATGTCGAAGGCATGGGCCGCCACATTGGCGCGGATGCGTTCCACCAGCACCGAGGATTCCCGGCGCGCGACGTTGCGTGCCACGACCAGGAATTCTTCACCGCCCCAGCGCACGGCTGTATCCGAATCCCGCACGGCTTCCCGCAGGATTTCGGCAAATTGCTTGAGCACGAGATCACCGGCGGCGTGTCCGTGTTCGTCGTTGATGTGCTTGAAATGATCGATATCC
>JAUYES010000572.1 GCA_030691225.1 Holophaga sp.
GGATATCCGAGCAGACGTTTTATAACTGGAAGAACAAGTACGGCGGCATGGGAATCGGTGACGCCATGCGGCTGAAGACCTTGGAGGATGAGAATCGGAAGCTGAAAGGTCTTGTTGCGGATCTGAGCTTGGACAATAGGATTCTCAAGGATCTTTTGGAAAAAAACTTCTAACGCCCAAAGCAAAGAAAGCCGCTGTAAGGCACGTGATTTCTCACTTTGGGCGGAGTGAACGGAAGGCCTGTAAACTCGTGAATGTTTTCAGAACGACGAACCGCTATCAGGCCACCGAAAAAGACGATAAGGAACTGCGAGCACGCATGAAGGACTTGGCCAAGCGGCATAAACGATACGGTAGTCCCCGGATTCATGTTTTACTGAAGAGAGCAGGGTTGGTCATCAACCACAAGCGGACAGAGCGAATCTATGTTGAAGAAGGGTTATCGATCCGGAGCAAGAGGAGGAAGAAATTGAAAGTCTCTCCTCGCGTTCCTCTGTCAGCGTCAACAATGCCCAATGAGATCTGGTCCATGGATTTTCTCCATGATGCGTGTGCCAATGGCGGCAGGATCAGGATATTGACCATCGTAGATGATTTTACAAGGACATGCCCGGGTCTCTTGGTCCGCTCATCGATTCCCGGACACAGGGTAACGTCCTTTTTAGACCAACGATCGATGCTTAACGGCTATCCACGATCGATCCGGGTTGATCATGGCCCGGAATTTACAGGAACACATTTTCAGCAATGGGCCGTACAGAGAAACATTGAGATCCAGTATACGAGGCCGGGGAAACCGACGGACAATGCCTACATCGAGAGTTTCAACGGCAAGCTGCGAGATGAATGTCTTAACGAGCATTGGTTCCTGAATCTCAAGCACGCCCAGGGGCTCATAGAGAAATGGCTAACCGAATACAACACAGAACGGCCACACAGCTCTCTCGGTAATATGACGCCCTATGAATTTGTCAAAGAACAGAATGCCTTGCTACAAGAGAAGGGGCTCCATTTGAACTTGGTACATAATCAGGGGTAAGGTCAATCCCATAAACTGTTACAGGCAACGATGATGTTGAATGGACACACTGGTCGGGAGTGGGAGCTACACCAATCACTGACCCTACAATAGGTATCGTATACTCATTCGACACTTCATCATGGTCTGCAAGTTCTCAAAAGCGGGAATACTCTATATCTGCTGACTACACTGTCCCTGAACCCGCCACGATGCTTCTCCTTGGTCTTGGCCTGGTTGGTTTGGCAGGACTT
>JAUYES010000583.1 GCA_030691225.1 Holophaga sp.
CTGCCTTCGCCAACGATCCACCATGCCGAAACGGGGCTCCACCCCAGTGGCAAGATTGCGGGCAGGCCTTGACCGCTGAGGGCGGTAGCCGAAACTCGGGCGGTGCCCGTCGGGGGAATAAAGCTCAACCGCAGGGCGCCACCGGCAAAATCACGGGGTGCGCCATCCCACTCCACAGCATCGTCCAAGGGCGTTAGCCGCGCCGTAGGCAAAGACTCCAGGCCTTCCAGTTTGAGGCTGGCGGCGCGCCACACGGGCGCGAAAACAGCCTTGGAGATTTTTACCCATTGCGTGGGTAAGGCGGTAGAAAGCGAGGCCCGACCCTGACCATTCGTGACTACACTCTCGCCACCTTCGAGGGCCACCGTGGCCCCCTCCAGGGGAAGGCTTTCTCGATCATTGAACACCGGCTGCAGCAAAGCACCAGTGGCATAGACCTGGACGTAAGCGCGGGCCGTTACGGTTTCACCTTCCACATCGGTGCCGATGGCTTCCACCAGAATGCGGCTACCGGGCACCGCATCGGCGGGCACCAGAGCATCCTTGGCTGGAAAGGGTGCTTCCACCGTGGCCAAGGCGCGCCCGTTGAAGCTCAGCTCGGCTTTCAATAACTTGGTGCCGAATTCCGGCATGACCTGAAGGGGAATGCTGGTGCCAGGTCGCGCAGCTTCTGGGGCCTGTAGGCGAATACGGGGCAATTCGGGGCTAAAAATGACATCTCGAGCTTCCACCATTCGCTCGCCTGCCACGGTGCGAGCCTCGAGCACTAGGGTGTTGCGCCCGGCATGGAGCAGGCGAAGGTCCCCCACAAAACGCCCGTCCTTGCCAGTTCCACTCAAGCTCATGGTCTGCCCGTTGATGGTAATCGAGGCAATGCCCGGCAAATCGGCCTGACCTTGAATGTGAACCGAACGCAGCGAAGTGCGCGAATTGGCCACGGGAAGATCCCAGCGGTACGTGGCGGACTGGGGCGGCACGCTGAACACCTTGACCTGGGCCGCGCCCTGGTTGCCGAGGGCATCCCGACCTTCGGCCCGGATGATGTTCTCGCCGACCACCAAGGGCACTTGAACCGTAAAGACCAAGTGCGCATCCACCGAGGCTGGAAGGCCGTTCACGGTGACGGTAGTACCTTCGCGCAGCACCCTGCCCCGCACCTCGGTGCTTGTACCCGGCAGCGTTATGCCATCCAGGGGCCAAGTGAGCTCAATGCCAAAGGCGGTGGTATAGCGTCGAATCTCATAGATTGCCGTGGCGTCCTGGCCGAAACGATTCACGGCGACCAGCTTCAAGGGGTTGGCTCCTTCCACCAGAGCCATGGGCAGTTGGAAATTGCCCGAACCATCCAAGGGAAGGTCAACGCCATTGGCTTTCAGAGACAGCGGCCCCACAAAGGCCGGAGCGGTCACCTGCCCTACGACCGTGACGACAGCCTCGCGGGTGAGGAATAGGCGCTGGGCGTCGAAGGCTGGCTGCTGCACTCGGATCACCGGGCGCGTGAGGCCCACCTGGAAGCGCCGGGAGATTTCGCTTTCGTTGCCAGCTTCGTCTCGGGCAGCGAGGGCCATGGAGACTTCACCTTCGTTGAACAACAAGCGGGTCTGAACCTCCAGAGGGGGCACGCCCGCCACCGGAGAAAAGCCCAAATCCTGAACGGGTAAGGATTGTCCATTCAGATTCACGGTGGCGGGTTCACTGATGGAAGCCGCCACATCCACATTGGGATTCACCACCAGGGCGCCCTCGGCGGGGGTCGGAGTCTTCCAGGCCAATTGAGGCGGCGTCCAGTCCAGGCGAATGCCTCGGGTGGCGTGGCCAGTGTTTCCGGCTGGATCCGTGGCCAGGGCCACGATCAACAGGGAACCTTCCGTCGCGGGGCGAAGCAGCGTTTCGAAGGCACCATCCGGCGTGATCGTAACCGAAGTGCCCGCCACCAAAACCCGCGCGGTGGGATCATCCACGCGCCCCTTAACCGGAATTTCGTGGGCGTTGGTGACCAGACCTTCGAGAGGTGTATCCAGCGTGACCACGGGCGCGATGTTATCGAGCGTTGTCCCCACACTCAACGTGCCCACGTTCCCGGCCGGATCCACGGCGGCAAAGGCGAGGGTATTGGCGCCCTGGGAAAGGCCGTAGGCGGCGGTAAAGCGGCCCTGGGCATCCAGGGCGAGGCCTTGACCCTGAAGCGTGAGCATTGCGGTGGGATCGTCCACAAGGCCTTCCAGTGCCAGGGTGGGCTGGTTCACCAGGGCAGGCACGGGGCGGGTGAGGGTGATGACGGGCGGGGTGCGATCCACGGTGATATGGCGTAGATCCTGGCCGGTGTTGCCAAGGGCATCTGTGGCCTGGGCAGCAAGGGTCTGGGGGCCTTCGGGCGGGGTGATGCGCAGGGTCCAACTGCCATCTGCCGTCACGGCCACGGCTTGGCCATTGAGGGTCGTGGCAGCGTTGGCAGGGGAAACGGTGCCTCGCACTTCCAGCGTGGGTGCGTTGGTGAGCAGGCCTTCGGCCGGACTGGTGATGCGGATCGCCACGGCACCGGTGGTTCCGGCATGGTAGGTGACGGTGCGGCGAACTTCCGCGCTCCGTGTTCCTTCCTTGGCCGTGAAGACCAGGAGATTGGAACCCTCCTTGAGCGTTGTGATGCCCTGAAAGGCGCCGTGGGCATCCACCCCCAGGGCCGCTCCGTTTAGGGTCACGGCGGCGGTGGGTTCAGAAACGACTCCATGCACGGCGATATCAGGCACGGCGAAGGTTTCACCGCCCTGGGGCCGAGCCACGGTAAGTAGCAACGCCGTTCGATCAAAGCGCACCTTGCGCGTTACGGTGGCAGCCACTTTGTCCTGGGGCGGCAGCAAGCTGGAACCACGCCCCGTGCCAATATCCGCCGCCCGCCAAGCCTGGAAGAGCAATTCGTTGGTGCCTTCCTGAAGGGTAATCGGCACCGCAAAACGCCCCTGGGCATCCACCGCCACCGGTCGTCCCTGACAAGCCACCAGAGCATCGGCCTTGGAAACCTGCCCTCGGGCCGTAAAGACAGGCGTGGCCATGACCACCCCCTCACCCGGTTCCTCCACCGTGAGCGAAATGGGCTCAGGGCCAGGGTACGTGGCTTTCGCCCCACCGCAGCCGGGGCTCAGCAGCAGAAACAG
>JAUYES010000589.1 GCA_030691225.1 Holophaga sp.
CCAGCACGTTATTCATATCGTGCGCCACACCGCCGGCCAGGATGCCGAGGCTTTCCATTTTCTGGGATTGATGCAGCTGCGCCTCCAGGCGTTTTCGATCCGTGAGATCGATATCCATGCAGAACATCTCGGGCTCACGCCCAGGCACGCGCACAATGGCGTGGCTCGAATAAACAGCGACTCGCGTACCATCCTTGCGCTGGAGAGAAAGTTCCGAAGCGGGCGTGGGTTGGCCTGTCTCCCACATAGTGCGCATGGCCTGTTTCACATCGGCTTGCATTTCCAGGGGAATGATCAGGTCGAGCAGGCTGCGCCCAAGGGCTTCCTCCGCCGAGTATCCAAAGAGCTGTTCGGAGGCTTTGTTCCAAAAAAGCGTGGTGCCATCGGGGGCATAGCTTTTGACGGCCACAAAATCCACGCTTTGCAGCAGAGCCCTGAAACGCTCTTCACTTCCCCGCAGCGCTTCCTCGGCCTGCTTACGTTCGGTGATGTCTTCCACTACGCCATCGTAGGCCAGAAGGTTCCCCTTGCTGTCCTTGTGCAGAATGCAGGTGTCGCTAACCCAACGCAGGGAACCATCCTTGCGAAGGATGCGGTGTTCAAAGGGGTCGGTCTCCTGCCCATTCAGCCTTCGGGCGGCATGAATTCGAGCCTCATCACGATCTTCCGGCGCGATCATCGTGAACCAAAGATAGGGGTTGAGGGCAAAGTCCTCGGGTGAATATCCGGTGATGGTTTCACACCCAAGCCCGTGCGTTGTTTCCACGGCCTGCCCCTGTTCCACTCGTACCCGGTACTGATAGTCCGTTAGGCCTTCCGTAATACGCCGGTAGCGTTCCTCGCTTTCCCGCAGGGCCTCCTCGGACAGTTTCCGGTTCGTAATATCCGTTGACGTACCGCACAGCCCGTAAACATTGCCGTTTTCATCCTTGAGTGGAATCTTCACCGACCAGAAAGTGAGTGGTTTTCCCTCGGCCACGCTTAGGCCAATCTCCTCACGGGCTATGGTCTCGCCCCGCTCGATCACCGGTCGATCGCTTTTGGCAATTTCAGTCAGCGATGCGCCAGAGAAAAAGGCGTCATCCAGCTTGCCCACAATATCGGTGGCAGCATGGCCGAACAACTGACAGACCTTCTGATTCACGTAGGTGTAGCGGTATTGGGCATCCTTTATAAAGATGTAGGCGTCCACCGAGTTCAAGATATCGTCCAAGCGTTTCTCGTTATTTCGCAGAGACTCCACGGCACGAAATCCCGCCTCTTGGCCAGAAAGGATCTTCCCAATCAAAAGGGCGACCAGGGGATAGGCCACCAGAACCGGAAATAAAAACCTTAGGCTAGTCTCGAAGCCCAGCACCGCAAGCATTATTGCGAAAAAAACCAAATGGACCGCAAGGCCGAAACCATATAGGCGTTGCGTTGTCAGCAACTTCCCCTTGTAAGTCCACAAATAGTAAAAGCCAATCCCCATGGCGATCTGAGCGGGTATTCCCCAAAGGCTTAAAGCCACACCCTGTCCACCGAGGAGGATTCGATAAAGGAGCGCGAGGCCCCCAGCCACGATTCCAGCGAGGGGCCCAAAAAATAAACCGCAGAGGCTAATCATCACGGAGCGACCGTCCATGATGAGCCCTGGAGCCCAGGCCAAGGGCCGCAGCATTCCAATGATGGCGGCACCACCAAAGAGCAATCCTTGCAGAATGCTCGCCCATACGTTCAGATCACGACGCTGCCGAATAAACCCCGAGACAAGGCTGAGGGCCACCAAAATGGCCAAATTATTCAGCAGCTCGACAAGGCTGGAAATCATGGAACGGTTCCGTTCGATGCGCCGGGAAGCGACATCAGGGTGTTCTGAAGTTCCTTAATACCAAAAGGTTTGGTCATGAGAATAACCAACGGATGACTCTCGACAAGATCCATGGCCACCTGATCGACCCGCCCGGTGGCCAGCAGTACCGGCAAGTTAGGGCGCAATTGGCGAAGGCGCGGCAGTGTGCCAAGGCCACCCAGCCCCGGCATATTCATGTCCAGGATCACCACATCGGGAGCGTAGCCGCCTTCAAGCTTTGCCAGGGCTTCTTCACCGCAAAATGCCGGTGCCACCTCGTGGTTTAAAGCCACCAGAATTGTCTGCGTAGAACTCTGAATCAGCGGGTCATCGTCGACCAAGAGCACACGCAAACCCTTGGGGGAAACATCAGGTAAAGCCTCGTCCACCGGCGGCAGAGATTCCGGAACCATCAGCGGACAAGCCGGAAAGCGCAGTCGAACGCTGGTTCCATGGCCAGGCAAACTCTGAATTTCCATTTGCCCCTCGTGGGTCTTTACGGCGCTGTAGACCATTGACAATCCTAGGCCCGTGCCTTTGCCAACCTCCTTGGTGGTGTAGAAAGGATCGAATGCCCGGGCCAGAACCTCTGGAGTCATGCCGGTGCCCGTATCTTCCACCACCACTTCGATCCAATCGTTGTCTACATTCCGGGTACGCAGGGTTAAAGTTCCGTTGCCGGGCATAGCGTCCACGGCGTTGACACAAAGGTTCATGAAGGCGTGTGTCAGCGCATTCGCATCACCCCGCATCGGCCGTAAATCACCGGCAAGATCCATCTCAAGTTGAATCTTGGCCAAGGTCGTGCGTTCAAGCAGGCGAACCTCCTCGCGAAGGATCTCGTTCATATCCAGTTCACGAACTTCTCCTGGACTCTGGCGCGCAAAGTTCAACAGACTCTTAACCATTTTTCCGCCGCGAATGGCGGCTTGGCTAATGGTTTCGAAAGCTCGGTAGGCGGGACTATCGGCGGGTTGAATCTCCAGGTGAACCGAGGCCAAACCCAGAATGGCCCCCAGCACATTGTTCATATCGTGGGCCACACCCCCGGCCAAGCTACCGAGACTCTCCATTTTTTGGACCTGTTGCAACTGTGCCTGTAGGTGCCGCTGCTTCTCTTCAGCCTGCTTGCGCGCGGTGATATCAATGGTGAAACCTGCCAACAGGGTTCGCTGTCCCTGGCGAATCGGAAATTTCAGCGTGATATAGCTGCGATCGTTGAAGGCCTCTTCAAATTCCAGCGCCTTGCCCTGGGAAACCACGTCCCAATCATCAGCAGTCATCTTGGCCGCCATCTCGGCGGGGAATAGTTCGGCCATGGTCTTGCCTACCATTTCCGAACCGGGAATACCAACCATGGCCCGGAAATTCTCGCTGGCCTGGAGTACGCGGCTCTCGGTGGCCGTCACGTCCTTAAGGTAGGCATAGATAGGCGAATGATGCACAAAGAGCGACAGCAATTCGTTGGATTCCCGCAACGAATCTTGAGCCTGCTTGTGGGCCGTGATATCACGAATGACAAACACGATGCTGCCGGGATTGCCTTCGTCATCTCGAATGAATTCGCCATTCGCTTCCATGAAGAAGGAAGTGCCATCCACCCGCAAGGCGCGATATTCACCGGGGCCGGTCATGATGCCCTGGTGCATCAGGCCAATCCTGTTGGCAGCTCGCTCGCGATCTTCCGGGGCAATAAAGTCGGTCACCACATGCCCCAGCAACTGATCATCGTGCTCGCAATGAAATAGCTTGAGCGCCAGAGGTGGAACGCCCAGAATCAGGCCACCTAGATCCGTAATCACAACCGCATCGGGCGATGCGTTGAGAATGGAACGGTGCCGAGCTTCACTGGCCCGCAGGGCTTCTTCGGCGCGCTTACGTTCGGAGATTTCAAAAAAGGCCGCCACAAAATGATCGGGTTCGTATTGATAGCCCACGCAGTCATACCAACGATCATTGACGTGCAGGTACTGTTCGAAGCGGATGGATTGCCCGCTTTTGGCCACATGACCAAAGGTTCCAATCCAATCGAAGGGGTCCTTTTCGATCCCCGGAAAGGCCTGGAGAACGGTTTTGCCCCGCGGATCCACACCGGTCAATTCAATATATTTTTGATTGGCATCGAGAAACACATAATCGACCGGTTTTCCGGCATCGTCATAGACCATGCGGTGATAGGCCACACCGATCGGACCCATTTCGAAAAGGGCCCGAAATTTCCATTCCGCTTCGCGCAGGCTGATTTCGGCTTGTTTCCGCTCCGTGATATCAACGAGTGAAACCATTACTTGATACGGCCATTCATCGCCGGAACGAGTAATCGGCACAGCAGAAAGGTTGATCCAACGGATATCACCCCGTTCCGGGTTGAACACCCCCATTACGACATCGTTCACGGCCTGCCCGGTGCGAAGAACCACGGATGCAGGGTGGTCATCACCTGGAAATGCCGAACCATCCTCGTGAATGGATTGCCAACAAGGATCCATGGAGGTGCGGCCTTGCAGTTGATCCAGAGTCAGCCCGAGAATCTGCTGGGCCATGGCATTGGCGGAAACAACGAATCCTTGGGCATCGTGGTACACAATTCCGTAGGGAACACCATTGAATAGGTGCTGATAGCGCGACTCCCAGTCGGAAGAATCTTTCCCTGGTGGGAGCTCTGAATCGGTGCACATGCTCATGGAGTCACCAAGTTCCGATTTAGTAGGCGTTCGAATTCAAAATAGATCTCCCAGGCAGGCTGCCATTTTGGCTGCCAGATCATCGGGAGCAAAGGGTTTCACCAAATAATTGGCCGCCCCGTTGTGAATGAAATCCAGAATGCGGGTGCGCTCCGATTCCGTGGTCAACATCATGACGGGGATCGATTGAAAGCGCGGATCCTTCTTGATGGCCAGCAATGTTTCGCTGCCGTCCATCTCCGGCATGTTCACATCCAGCACCACCAGGGCAATGTCCTCGTACTGCTTTTCCAAAATGGCCATGGCCTCAAGTCCATTGGCGGCCTCGACAATCTCCATTCCCAACGTAGCGACCACGCGGCTCACGATCCGGCGCATGGTCGCGGAATCATCAACGGATAAAACTTTGTTTGGCATGGCGTTCCCCTAGTTAATCCGGCTGCGGTAGTAGGTTCCCGAACCATGGGACAACGGTTCAAAGAGATCCGGGGAGTTCTGAAGGTTCTCAACGGCACTGGTAAAAAAGAAACCACCCTTGGAGGTCAGCCGAGCGATGCCTTCAAAAATTTGGCGCTTAAAGACATCCGAAAAATAGATCGTGACGTAGCGGCAGAACACAATATCGAAGTTCCCCAGGGGGTCGAGGGAATCCTGCAGGTTGAACTTGCGCAGGGTCACCATTTTTTTAACGGCATCCTCCAATACCCACACCTGGCCGTCCTGCTTGAAATACCGAGCACGGTATTCATCAGGCATGCCTCGCCCTAGCGCCGCAGCGTCGTAGCGGGCCGCGCGGGCCAGAAATAAAGCCGAAGGCGAAATATCCGAGGCAATGATCTCGAACTGATCGGGCCGCACCCCAGGATGCTCCCGACAATATTCCTGAATCGTGATTGCGATGGAATAAGGCTCCTGCCCCGTAGAACTAGCCGCCGACCAGATGCGGATACGGAACCGCTGACCGGAAAGCAACTG
>JAUYES010000593.1 GCA_030691225.1 Holophaga sp.
GGATAGGAATTGGCTATGAAGCCAAAATGGGGCGTGTTGCTTCCGAACACCGCCAAGCGCTCATAGTTGGGATGAGGCTTCCGCAAAAGAGTCTGTTGGAGAACGCCAAGGATGGCCGTGGCGGACCCCATGCCCAACGCCAGGGTGAGAATCACCGTCACCGCAAACCCCGGGGACCGGAGCAGGGCACGGAGGGTCTGGCGCAGAACCGGCATGACTCACTCCGAGTGAAGAGTTGCCCTCATTTTGACACAGCAGCCCGTTGCCCTTTCAGGTTCCACCACTGAGATGGGCCTTAGCCTTTTAGCCCTGTTTGTATTTTGCGTTTTTTAGTTAGCCCTGCAGAAACCGTTTAACGATCAGCCCTGCCGCGCCCGCAAGGACCACTGACATGAGCGTTCCAAGCAGAAAGTATTCGGCGAAATCCCGATCCTCCAGGGATTTGAACCGGGCCATGGTCTTGGCTGTGAGCACAAAGGCCAGTGCCGCGTATTGCGAGCCGAGCACTAGCGCGAAGATGATCACCCGCTCTAGCACACCAATTAGGCGGCCGCGCTTGTATTCAACTTCCGCATGCTCGAGCTCAAGGATTCTCTTTTTTGGCAGTGTCTCCGCGTCTTCTGGGTGAGCCCCTTTGGGCCTGAGGCTCATGCGCTCGATGACCCATCGGATGAGGGCGTTAGCTTCGTTCATGCAAAGCAGGAGCCCGGTCATCACGGCGAGGATAGACGACCAAGAGGCTTTGGCCGCGAGGGCAAGGGGAGCAAACCCTGTGCTCCAGACCGACAGCCAGGGCCGATGATCCCGAGCCACGAGCCCGCTCCAAGGTGAAGCCAGAATCGTGACCAGGAAGATAAGCCCCAGCGTCATCGCCATGCGAAGGCGCTGGAGATCAGCCTTTCGACGTTGTTCGCGGCGCCACCAGAGCCAATGCAGTGCGGCATGGGAGGCAGCCAGGACTCCAACCAGCCATGCCATGTTCAAATTTATTCCCTTGGCAATGGCCAACGCCATCACCACCTGAAGTGCCCACGAGAGGATGGCTTCTCGGCCCTTGATAGGGCGATCCAAAAGCAGGAGCGGTAGACGAGAAAGCAGCGTGACGACCATCAGCGCCAAGGCAAGAATGCTCATGACTGGAGTTCCTGGTTGACCCAGCTGGCTACTTCCTGTGTCATGGCTCGAATGGGATCCAACGCGCCTGCATGCAGGTTTTTGTAGACGGCGGCGGGCGTGATTCCCAGTTGCTCAGCAATGCTCTTGGGCTCCACGTCTGCCAGCACCTTCAAGAAAACTTGAAAGCGGTTTCGCTTCCAGGTCCTCATTTCATGAGAAACCAGGGCCAGGCCTGATTCGACCCAGGCTGGTACGGGTCTTTGATGGTGTCCAAGTTGAAATAGTCGTTCGGATTTTTTGAAGTCCGAATCGAAGGCCGCCCTCGCCACATGGAATGCAGGACCATCCATGCCCAGGGCCTGCTGCGAATTGATGGGCGTTTCCAGCGGACCAATGCCCACAGAGAAGCGAACTTTCGCGGGGTAGAGTCGATCCAAGATGGTCATGAAGTCCAAGAACAATGGTCCAGCGTCCCGGTAGACCGCTTGGAATTCGTCGCCCAGGGTGATCGTGCAGGGAGAAATCATGCTGGGGCTTTGCGATTGGTTGATCTCGTCCAGTGTTTGCTGAAAACGTTCTTGGAAAAGCCCTCGCCCCTTTAAGCTTCGAGAGTCGATCACATCGCCAATCACGCAGATGACATTCATCCGATTGCACCCTTAGTTCTGAAACCAAATTGGTTGGTTTTTCAATTCTAAACCATTTTGGTTGAGGGGTCATCTATGGGCTCTAACCTCATCCCCCACAACCAATTTGGTTGATTATCAAAAATGCAACCAAATCGATTGATTCGATGGTTTCTCAGCAAATTCACCGTCCAAACAGCTTCAACCTTCAACCGGGGTCAGCCACAAGGGCTTCGCACCCGAGGCTCACGCCCAGCCTTGAAGTTCGACAAGGTTGGATTGCAAACGCCCTTCTAACTCGAGACACCCATGAAAAGGGCGGCCTCAAGCCATGATCAGCCCTTGAGCTTCAAACAATCATGGATGGCTTCGAGCCGATCCACGATGGCTGCCAGGGCTGCAAAGAAGAACCCGCCCGCGATACCACCCAGACCGATTACCCAAGCCTTTAGCATCATGGAGCTTCGCTCTGAAGTGTTCACGAGGAAGATGTAGCCCTCCAGGCGTTCCTCCGCAGGTGGAGCGTTGAATGCGATCAGAAGGGCTGCTGTAAGGCCGATAAAAGCCACTGCGATCGAAAAAACGTAGAGTGCCTTTTTCACAAAATCTCCCGAATCACAGATAGCTGGTTAGGTGACTTAAGACTGCAGCTTTGCCACAGAGCCACCTTGCACAAGGCAAGGTTTATTGTTTTTCACCAAGCTTGTAGATGGCGTCGGACATGGCAACACCACTGGCCGTGACTGAAGTTTGATTGAGGTAGATCTTAGGTTTCCCAGCATCCTCAACGATGGCGATGCTCGCACCAGCGGAGAGAAATTCCTTCCGCCCCACGATAATCAAACGCCCCTTGAGCATCTTGATTTCAACGGGGTTCGTGGCCCACACCACTCTGGAATTGCCATCGACCACAACGCCAGCGGCTTCCAGGGCCGCCTTCATGCCGGAATCACGGCAAGAAACCGTGCCTCCGCTCGCCGTGGCGATGATCTTAATGAGTTTGGCCGCCACCTCAGGAGGAAGATCACCGGCCGGCAACCACGCCGAAAAACTCCCGAGCATTAAGACAAGGACTGCGGCTTTCAGCTTCATGGGATCCCCCTGCTGCAGTTCCTCTTCGGGCGATTGGAAGCTGGCCTTGAGTTTGAACTTTCGGATATGAGGATTTCTAGCTATTGCCTAGCTGAAATAGCGGAGCCAAACCACTCAAAATCAAACCGGCTCTAGAGCCTTGGTAGAGAAAAGCCCTACCCACAGTCAAGAAGCCTCGCAAACGCTTGACCCCCTTGGTGCGCCCAGCTGGACTCGAACGTTGCCGGCCTTCCACTCACGCCTGTTTCCACCACGAAAGCCCACAGGGCTTTCAAGGTGGGCCGCTCGCGGGCCGGCTGCCCCTCGCTGGTCCGAGTCCAAGGACGGCGACAATGTCATCCGTTCCTATCCTGCTCGGAACCTTACGACAGGCGAGGAATATGAACCCGAGGTTTCCGAAATTTCCGTTCAGATCAAGAAGGGGTATGAACTTCATCAAACACTCGCCTACAGGCCAAAAAAGAAGAAAGTAACGCCATGAAGCAGCTAAAGGAAAAATACGCCTTCACACCCGATGCGAAGTGGTTGGACCACATGCGCCTTTCCGTTGTGCGGTTTCCCGGCGCCACGGGCTCCTTCGTGAGCAAGGACGGGCTGGTCATGACGAACCACCATGTGGGACGGAGCTGGACCCAGCGGATCTCTGACAAGGACCACGACTACGTGAAGCACGGCTTCGTCGCCTTGAGTCGGGAGCAGGAAATCAAGATCCCCGGGCTGGAACTCAACACCCTTATGGCCACCGAGAACGTCACAGACCGCGTGAACGCCGCAGCGAAGCCCGGCATGTCCGACGCCAAAGCCATGGAGGCGCGACAGCAGGAGCTGGAGCGGATCAAAGATGAGCTCCAGAAGAAGACCGGCCTGACCTGCGAGGAAGTCGCGCTCTATCAGGGCGGGGAGCACTGGATCTACAGCTACAAGAAGCACACAGACGTCCGCCTTGTGATGGCGCCGGAGCTGGTGCTGGGCGCCTTCGGTGGTGACCCTGATAACTTCACCTACCCCCGGCATGGACTAGACATGACCTTCTTCCGGGTCTATGAGAACGACAAGCCTTACACGCCGCCCCACTTCCTCGCCTTCGCTAAGACCGGCCTCAAAACTGGGGACCTGACCTTTGTCTCCGGGCACCCCGGCGGCACCGACCGCGCCCTCACGTATGCCCAGATGCGCTTCGCCCGAGACACCCAGCTCCCTGCGGTCCTCCGGCGCATGGAGCACCTGAAAATAATGTACCAGGACTACGCCAAACGCTCCCCGGAGCACGCCCGGCAGGTGAACGACCGGATCTTCGGCATCGAGAACGAGTACGGCGTCACGTGCAC
>JAUYES010000551.1 GCA_030691225.1 Holophaga sp.
ATGACCAATGATCTGGCGCCAGGTGAGCACATCATCTTTGCCGCCGCTGGTGTCACCAACGGCAACCTGCTCAAGGGCGTTCGGTTTTTTGGCGATGGTGTGCGCACCAGCAGCCTGATTCTGAATTTCAGCCCACGGCGCGTTCGGTTCGTGGAAACCGTTCACGTTGAAGCCGGTGATCACATCGCCATTCGGTTCTAGATCTTTTCTCTCCTGTCACTGAATCGTTTCCCAACTGTCTCCATTCCGAAAGGATAATGAGACGTGAGGGACGACTATGGCGAGGGTTCTGGTCATCGAGGACGAGCGAGATCTTCAGCAGGTGCTGGCGTACAACTTGCGCAAGGAAGGCTATGAAGTGCTTCAGGCCGTTGATGGCCTAGAGGGACTTCGCACCGCAAAAGTTCACCGACCCGACATGATTTTGTTGGACCTGATGTTGCCGGATTTACCGGGAACCGAAGTCTGCAAAGGGCTCAAAGCCGATGTAACAACCCGCGATATTCCCGTACTCATGCTCACCGCCAAAGGCGAGGAAATTGATCGGGTGCTCGGTTTCGAATTGGGAGCCGAAGATTACGTGGTCAAACCCTTCAGCGTCCGTGAGCTTTTGCTGCGGATTCAAGCGATCCTTCGCAGAGCTCATGGAGCCAAGCCATCCAACCCCGAAGATGCCCTGATCTTTGGTCGCTTGCGCATCGATACCGCCGCTCATCGCGTTTGGGTCGATGATCTGGAAGTTCAACTCACTTCCATCGAGTTCCGCCTTCTGGTCATGCTCTACGAGCGGCGCAATCGGGTCCAATCTCGCGCCTCCCTCCTGGAGGATGTCTGGGGCCTGCAAGCGGATACGGAAACTCGCACAGTGGATACCCACGTCAAACGGCTGCGGGAAAAATTAGGGGCTGCCGAGGCCTATATCGAAACCGTGCGAGGGGTCGGTTACCGATTCGCGGCCAGCCCTGACGAGGTTCACGCATGACCATGGGAATTCGCGGCAAGCTCTTCCTTGTTTCGATGGGACTGATTGCATCGGCCCTGATGGTCTCGGATCTATTTTTGACTTCTTCACTAGATCGCAACCTCACCGATCGCATGAGTGCCGATCTGGGAGTGCGCGCGGGCCTCGCCGAACAAACCATTTCCCAGGAAGCCCAAACGCTAAAACCTAATGCCGATAGAAAATGGCAAGAACTAGCCGTTGAACTTGGTCTTCGGAGCAAGGCGAGAATCACCGTTATTTCGCTCGATGGCAAGGTCCTCGGCGATTCCGGTCTTGATGAAAAGGGCTTGGCTAACGTTGAGAATCACAAAGAGCGTCCGGAAGTAAAAGAAGCTCTCACACGTGGGCATGGCACCAGCATCCGCTACAGCACCACTGTCGAACAACGCATGATGTATGTCGCCGTGCCGTTTTTCCATCAGGGGGGTCAAGCCGGCGTTGTGCGAATCGCCCTGCCCCTTTCCCAGGTTGATCGTGCCGTTAAGGATCTGCGCAAGATTTTAGTTGTGGCTTCGCTGCTGGCTTTGGGAGTCGCCGGGCTGATTGCCACCCTGGCCACTCGCCGCATCAGTCGCACCCTTCGACAACTTGCTGAAACGGCTGGCCGCATGGTCAGCGGAGAGCTAGGCGAGCGCACCCACACAGCCGGGCATGACGAAATTGCAACCCTAGGCAAAAGCCTCGATCATCTCGCCGCCAACCTCTCTAAGACTCTTGATCAACTGCGAACCGAGCGCGATCTTCTGGGGGATATTCTCGGCGGAATGCAGGAAGGCGTGCTGGTGCTCGACGCCAAGAGTCGCGTTATCCATGCCAATCCGGCCCTGCGAGCCATGCTGCTGCTTGGCGCTGACATTATCAGCAAGCCTCTGTTGGATGTCATCCGCAATGCGGACCTAGTGGAAATACTCGGTGAAGCCCGAGAAAACAAAACCACCGCCACCGGTGAAGTTGAACTTTCCGGTATCAAGCCCAAGCGCCTTTTGGTTCAGGCGGCCCCGCTGCAAGGCGATACGGGCAACCTGCTTATGGTTCTTGTCGATGTCACGCAATTGCGCCAGCTAGAATCCATCCGCAAAGATTTCGTCGCGAACGCTTCCCACGAATTGCGCACCCCCGTGGCCTCGCTGCGATCCGCCGCCGAAACCCTACGCGGCGCCATGAACGATCCCGAGGCATCACTGATGTTTCTGGAAATGATCGAACGCAATGCTGGTCGGCTCCATCAATTGGTAGAAGATCTGCTGGACCTATCCCGCATCGAGTCCAAGGAGTTCCGCCTTCAGATGGAAGATCTAAATCTCACGGCTTTTGCGGACCAAATGGTGCATGCTTACGCACGTCTGGCTCAGGACAAAGCCATCCAGATGGAGGTCATCTCCGCAGCACCCGGAATCATGGCCCGAGCGGATCGACGTGCTCTGGAACAGGTGGTGGGTAATCTCCTGGACAACGCCATCAAGTATTGCCCTTCAGCAGCCAAGATCCAGATTCAGGTAGAAACCCAGGGTGAGCGCTGTCGCATTTCAGTATCTGATACCGGACCGGGCATTCCTCCCCAGCATTTGCCCCGTCTTTTCGAGCGTTTCTACCGGGTGGACGCCAGCCGTTCCCGCGAACTTGGCGGCACCGGCCTGGGCCTCGCCATCGTCAAGCATCTCGTGGAAGCCATGCGGGGCACTGTTACCGTGGAAAGCGACCCCGGCAAAGGATCCACGTTCTCCTTCACCCTGCCAAAGGCAATATCCTAGCGATTACCCGAAATTGGCCTCATGGCTCAGGATGTTGGCACAGCCAAGCCATCAAACATGTTGTAACGGTTCGACAAGTCGTATGCAGTAATGGAAAATGCTCATATCTTCAGAGGCGAAGCAAACTGCGACACTACTTCCGGAGGAGCTCCCATGCCCGTGAAACCCAGCAACAAGGAAGAAGAACATTTTGCACAAATGGAGTTTGAGCGTCGCAAGCACCTGGCAAATGCCCAAGCGGAACAATTGGCCGCCAAAGAGAAGGCTGAGCTCAAGGTCCTTCACTGGATGCACTGCCCCAAGGACGGATCAGAGCTTTTGGAAACCACCCTCCGAGGAGTGAAAGTTGATATCTGCTCGACCTGCGGTGGCATGTGGCTTGATGCCGGGGAACTGAACTCTCTGACAGAAGCCGACAAGTCCGGAGTCATGGGCAGTTTTCAAAAACTCTTCCAGAAATAGAACCTCCAAAAAAGCATCGCAGAACCGCCGGGAATTACTCTGGTGATTCTGCGATTTCTCCTTTGGGACCGTATACGCGAATCGTTGTCCAGGTTATTTCTGGACAACGACTCAGCCAAAGGTCAGGACTCCAAACCGGTGTTGGCTGCACCCTTGCCAAGGAACTCATCCCTAGGCGGAAGCCCTAGATGTGCTTTTACCTCCGTTCCCTTAAAGCACTAACCGTCTCCCTGAACCTGATGCTCCTGGCGAGGCCCAACCTAGCCGCCAACATCCACGCCCCTCGGCACCAGCCGCTGGGGGTGATGGGTGCCTTGCACTTTGGATAAATAATTAGCAACTTGATCCTGACCGCCAGAACTGTCACGTGCAGTTGGCTTGGCCGCCATGATCGGCCTTCATCCTGATGGCATGACGAATGTTGCGACCCTCCCCTTGCCCAAGGATTTCTATATGAGATCTGATCCAGATCAGCAGGTTCATAACACCCTGGATGTCCTTGGGGCGGAGCTTCAGCGCATTTTGTCGCGCCGCCAATTGAGCCCCCTTTTCCAGCCCATTCTCGATACTCGAACCGGGCAGGCCTTTGGCTTCGAAGGGTTAATCAGAGGGCCTTCGGATACCGTTTTGCATTCCCCGATCAATCTCTTCAATGTGGCTCGCTATGCCAACCTTACCCCCCTGTTGGAGGAAGCCTGCTGTCGAACGCTGCTGCAAGCCTTTGCGCGGCAAGCGCCGGGTGGACGACTCTTCCTGAACGTGGGGCCGGCATTTTTTACGAATAGTGCCCCGTTTCGGATGGACGAGATCATGGCCTTCGGGTTGCGCCCCGATCAAATTGTCATCGAACTCACAGAGAGTGAACCCTCATTCGACACGGAATCCTTGCTGCGAGCCGCCGAGCATTTTCGCGCCCTCGGATTTACCATCGCGCTCGATGATCTCGGCGAAGGCTTCGCCAGCCTCAAATTGTGGTCGGAACTGCGTCCGGATTTCGTCAAGATCGACAAACACTTCGTTCAAGGAGTCAGTTTTGATCCCATCAAGCAGCAGTTCCTGCGTTCCATCCGTGACCTAGCCGCTGGCACCGGAGCGCGGGTAGTAGCCGAAGGAATCGAGACCGAGGCGGATCTTTCCGTGGTGCTCGAACTTGGACTGGAATTCGTTCAAGGCTATTTGCTGGGACGTCCAGTGCCAAACGTCACGCTGCCTAATCCCCATCCAATGATGCGCCATGGAAAAGACAACGGCCGATCACCTCGAGGCTTTGGAATTCAAAACCGATTCACCGCGAGCCGGCTCATGCAGACCGTGGAGCCCGTAGATCCAGGCACTGCGGTATCCCATGTTGCCGAGCGATTCTCGACTGACCTTTCCCTCTCTACCCTTCCCGTCGTTCAGAACGGCATTCCAGTGGGCCTCCTGAATCGATACGCCTTCCTTGACCTAATGTCCCGCCCCTTTGCACTAGACCTGCATGGCAAAACAAGCTGCGACCGCTTCATGGAACTCCAACCGCTGGTGGTGGATCACGGAACGACCATTCAGGAATTGAGTCAGCTAATCGTGGATTCAGATCCCCGGCATATTCTGTTCGGTTTCATCATCACCCAGAATGGTGAGTATGTTGGCATCGGCAGTGGCCAGGAGCTCATGCGGGAAATAACCCGCTTGCAAATGCAAGCGGCTCGTTACGCCAACCCACTCACCTTGTTACCGGGCAATGTGCCCATCCACGAGCACTTGGATGGGCTTCTGGAGCAAGAGCTTCCCTTTGTGGTTGGCTATTGTGACCTCGACTATTTCAAACCCTACAACGATGTCTACGGCTATCGAAAGGGTGATGAACTCATCCAGTGGGCCGGGAAAATTTTCCAAGAGGCCTGTGACCCAAATCTGGATTTCCTAGGGCACATCGGCGGCGATGATTTTGTATTGGTGCTTCGTTCTGAAGACTGGCTGAAGCGTCTGGAAAGCATCCTCCACCGCTTTCAAGAGGGTCGCGATAACTTTTTCCTCCCGTCGGATCTGGAGCGTGGTGGCTATGAAACCGAAGATCGCAAAGGCACCACCGTTCTGCATCCGCTGGTTTCCGTTTCAATTGGTGTGTTGCCTGTGACTTCTGGAACCTACGCCACCCATCGCGAGATTGCCACTGCCGCCAGCCATGCAAAAAAAATGGCTAAGAGTATCGAAGGCTTTTCCTTGTTCATCGAGCGCCGCAGTTCTGGGGTGGACACGAGCGCGCCAAGCGCATGAGTGTGCCTCCCCTTTGCGGAAAAAAACGTAGCCGACTTGTCCCTTGGCGGACACAAGTTGCTCACATCCGACGCGTCTAATGGAGTCTTGGAGGTTTCCATGTCACGTCTCACTCGAATCTTCTGGGTGATGTTGGGCTTAGTCTTGCCGGCATCCGCAGTGCACTCGCAGGCGATTGCCCCGCAGCAGGTGCAAGAACGATTGGAAGGAAAGATCCGCATCATCGGCTCTGACTCCATGGACCCCTTGATTCGACTTTGGGTGCAGGAGTTTCAGAAACGCCAGCCCAAGGTGGACTTTCAAATCACCTCACACGGTTCGGGCACAGCCCCACCGGCGCTGACTAAAGGTGAGGCCGAGATTGGTGCCATGAGTCGGGAAATGAATGCCAAAGAAGTGGCGACATTCACCGAGCAACAGGGGCATGCACCCACTTCTCTTTGCGTAGGCTTCGACGCCCTGGCCATCTTTGTTAATCGGCGCAATCCACTCAAACGCATCAGCGTCGAACAACTCGACGCCATCTACAGCGAAAACAGACTCGCAGGCTGGGCCACACCCATTCGAACCTGGCGTGATTTGGCGGGCCAAGGCTGGCGCACCTCCATTATTCGTCCTTATACCAGGGATGAGAAAAGCGGCACTCGCGCCCTATTCATGGAAAAAGTCGTTCAAAAGGGTGGCCTACTCAGGAAGGAAATCGAAGTAG
>JAUYES010000603.1 GCA_030691225.1 Holophaga sp.
ATGGCCTCCATCCTGCCTCAGGAGGTCACCTTCGTGTGGAACAGCGGGCCTCGCATCCAGGCCATGTACGAGAAATTAGGTGCCCATAATCTCCCGGTGGGTCCGGACGGCAAGGGGCGTTCCTGCTGGATGGCCTTTGGCTATGTCCTGGCCACCCTGAAGAGTGATGTCATTGCGCTTCATGATTGCGATGTGCTCACGTTTGATCGGGAGTTCCTGGCCCGGCTCTGCTACCCCGTGGTCAACCCCAACATCAATTTTGAATTTTGCAAAGGCTTCTACGCCAGGGTTACAGACCGTCTGCACGGGCGAGTCACGCGTCTCCTCGTCTTGCCCCTGATCCGCTCCCTGCTGCGCATCCTGGGACCTCATCCCTTCCTGGCCTTCCTGGATAGCTTCCGCTACCCACTGGCAGGTGAGTTCTGCATGAAGGCCGATCTGGCACGGGTCAACCGCATTCCCTCGGACTGGGGGCTGGAGGTGGGTGTCCTCGCCGAGGTTTACCGGAACTGCTCGGTTAAGCGAGTCTGTCAGTCCGAACTATGTGATTCTTACGAGCACAAGCACCAGGCTCTTTCTCAGGACGATCCGGGCAAAGGCCTCATGAAAATGGCAGTAGATATATGCAAGACCCTCTTCCGCACGCTTTCTGCCGAAGGGGCCAAGTTGGATTCAGGGCTCTTCCGAACCCTCCAATCCACCTATGTCCGGATCGCGGAAGACACGATTACGCGCTACCAGGCAGATGCTCTGATTGATGGCCTTCTCTTCGACCGTCATCAGGAAGAAGTGGCAGTGGAGACCTTTGCCAGGGCGCTTCGCATCGCTTCAGAAGCATATCTGGAGGATCCCCTGGGGCAGCCACTGATCCCCAACTGGAACCGCATTACCGCGGCACTACCGGGCTTCCTGGAGGAGATCCAGGCCCAGGTGGACGCGGATAACGGACGGGCTTGAACCCATGTCCGCATCCTTCCAAATCCTGTTCACGGATCTCGATGGCACATTGCTGGACGAGTCGACCTATGCCTTCGAACCTGCCCTGCCTGCCATTCGGGCGCTCCAGGAACGGGGCATTCCGATTGTCTTTTGCACCAGCAAGACCTTCGCCGAGACCGTGGCCCTACAGGAAGTCCTCGGGATCACAGACCCCTTCATCGTCGAGAATGG
>JAUYES010000609.1 GCA_030691225.1 Holophaga sp.
CTATCGATTGCCAATCTGCACAAGACCTATCCTGGCGCCGAGCATCCCGTGTTTCATGGGTACAGCCTGGAGATTGAAGCTGGAGGTCTTTGCTCCGTCGTGGGCGTTTCCGGCGTAGGTAAGACCACGCTACTCAACTGCATCGCAGGTCTCGATACCTGGGAGGAAGGCTCCATTCAGGTTAATGGAGAAGCCGTACCCAAGGGTCATCCCGAAGCCTTGGCGCTCTTTCGCCGCAAGCACGTGGGTCTGGCCTTTCAGCAGCCGCACCTACTTCCGGAATTCACGGTGCTGGAAAACCTGCTGATGCCTTTAAGGATCGACGGCAGCCTGTCGGCCGAAGGCGAGGCTTGGGCAAATGTTTTGCTGGCCCATGTTGGAATCACGGAACTCGCGCACCGCCTGCCCAATACCCTGAGCGGCGGGCAGGCCGCCCGCGTGGGCCTTGTGCGGGCGCTCGTTCGCAAGCCGAGCTTGTGGTTATTGGATGAACCTACCGGCAACCTGGACCCTGAAACTGCCGCCGAGGCCTTCGATGTATTGCTGAGGCTCCACGCTGAATTTCAACCGACAACCCTGATGGTTACGCACAACCTGAGCCTGGCGGATCGTTGCGAGCGCACGGTGCGATTGGGGCCAGCTTCTGTCCATGTCTAGGGATTTTGAATGAAAAATTTGTTACGACTCCTTCTTGTTGTTGCGGGATTAACACCGAATTTGGTGTGGTGCCGCCCGCCGAAAATTGCCGTTCCACCGATCACCCAGATCGAGACCAGCGATGGTCCTCACGTTCTCTGGAATGGCAAGGAGGCGACGGTCGCCTACGTGCGTGAGGGCCGGGTAACCCAACAAAAAGTGGAAGGCTCTTTTGATCTCCTGCTTCCCGGTATTGCTGCCCAGCCGGTTCGGCTATCGCCCGAACCTAAGGCTGCGGATCCTGGCACTCCGAATCGACCCGAAAAGATCCTGGCAGTCAGCGATATTCATGGTCGTTTTGATACGCTGTCCCGATTGCTGCAAGCACAGAAGGTCGTGGATGCCAACCTTCGCTGGCAATTCGGCAATGGGCATCTTGTGGTGGTGGGCGATGTCATGGATCGTGGCCCTCAGGTGACCGAGGCCTATTGGTTCCTTCACGCGCTGGAGCAGAGCGCTCGCTCCGCCGGGGGCGCCGTGCACATGCTATTGGGAAATCACGAAGCCATGCTGCTGGCGGGTGATTACCGTTACGTGCATTCCAAGTATCAACGGCCACCCACGGAGTTCCCTTCGCTCGGGGTGCAGTACGGAACGAATTCAGAGCTCGGGCGCTGGCTGCGCAGCCGCCCTGCCTTGCTTCGCCTCGGAGATATTCTCTTTGTGCATGGCGGCATTTCCCCGGAGACCTTGAAGCTGAACCTGGATTTAGATCAGATCAACGACGCCATCCGGCAATCACTGGGTCTTCGGGCCAAGGACACCTCCGGCACGGTGGCTACGCTATTGGGATCGGCCGGGCCCTTGTGGTATCGGGGACTGCTGCCTGAAGGTGGCAACCCACAGGCGAGCGACGATCACATCGCTCAAGTCTTAACGCAGTTCAAAGTTAAAACCCTGATGGTGGGACACACCACCCTCCGTGCATTGGCGAGCTTTCATGGTGGGAGAATCTTTGGTATCGATGCGGGCATCAAGGACGGCGAGCCTGGCGAGGCGATGCTGTTTCTTGATGGACGCGCTTGGCGAGCTAAGGCCGATGGCACGCGAGAAGCCTTT
>JAUYES010000620.1 GCA_030691225.1 Holophaga sp.
TGCTTTTCTTGGCGAAGGCGCGGAGCGCCACTTGGCGCCTTGGCGGTGAATCTGGTTGATGATCACGCGGAACCCGGCAAAGGCTCTTCTCCACGGGCGTTTCCCGCAGATCCGTGAAGAACCCAAAAAAGAGGCGGAAACACCGCTACCTAAGCGCCATGCTAAGCTCGTCCGGAAGCCCATTACTGGCTGTTCTAGGTTCCCATCGGAGGATACAGGTCATGGATTTACAAGACGCCCTCGCCACCGCCATCGAATATGAACACCGTGTGCGGGACCATTACGCGGAATCGGCCAAGAAGGCCACGGACCCTGTGGCTCAGCGGGTATTCGCGATTCTGGCGCGGGAAGAACAAGGTCATGTGGAATATCTGGATGCGCGTTTGCAGGAATGGAAGACCACCGGTGTTGTGAATGTGGTGGAACTCAAAACGATTTTGCCAAGCCTTATCCAGGTTCAGGAGGCCGCCAAGAAGTCTCCCAAGAGCGCTCCGGTGGTACCCGTTTCCAAGACCGAAATCGATTTTCTCAAGGAAGCGTTGGAGCTGGAACGCAGGACCAGCGCCTTTTACCAGGAATTAGTCGCAAAGCTGGAACCTGCGAATCGAGCGCTCTTTGCGCGGTTTCTGGAAATCGAAGAAGGCCACGTGACGATCGTGCAAGCCGAGATCGATGCCATCGCAGGCCACGGGCACTGGTTTGATTTTATGGAATTCAGTTTGGAGAAGTAGGTAAGGTCTACTTCGCCATGAAGCCCGGTAAGTGGATCCAAAACAGCCTCAGGCTCTCTGGATCATCTTTTCAAGTAGCTGCTTGAGTTCCTTCATGCTGAAGGGTTTGGAGAGCAGGGTTACGTAAGGATTCGCCGCCACTAGGTTCAGGGCGGTTTGATCGGCGCGGCCGGTGGCTAGAATTACGGGCACAGTGGGATTCAGGGAGCGGAGACGGGGCAGGGTTCCCAAACCGCCCAGGCCGGGCATGTTCATATCCAGAATGACCAAATCCGGTTGGAAACCTGCTTCGAGTTTGGCCAGGGCATCCTCGCCAGTGAAAGCGGCAGCAACGCTGTGGCCCAGGACCTCTAAAATTGCCTCGACGGAGCTTTGAATCAAGGCGTCGTCATCCACGAGCAGAACGTTGAGTGCGATTTTGGAGGGAGCGGATTCCGGTGCCTGCTCGGGTGCAGGTGCTTTTGCCTCGGGTTCGGAGGCAGGAAAGCGCAGGCGCACCTTTGTGCCTCGGCCGGGTTCGCTTTGAATATCCATTTGGCCTTGGTGAGCCTGGATCGTGCGATAGACCATGGATAGGCCAAGCCCGGTGCCTTTGCCCATTTCCTTGGTCGTGAAGAAGGGATCCATGGCCTTTTCCACAACTTCTTTTGACATGCCGATTCCGGTGTCCTCGACCAGTACCTCGATCCAGCCGTTATCGACGTTGCGGGTACGGAGTGTCAGAGTGCCGTGGTCGGGCATGGCATCCACAGCGTTGACGCACAAATTCATGAAGGCGTGGGTCAGGGCTCCGGCATCTCCGCGAATGGGCCGCAGCTCCGAGGCCAGATCCATCTCCAATTGAACTTTGGCCAGGGTGGTGCGTTCGAGCAGGCCGACCTCCTCTTGGAGAATTGTGTTCATATCCAGTTCTCGCACCTCAACCGGGCTTTGACGGGCAAAGCTCAGTAGGCCCTTGACCATTTTTCCACCCCGCTCTGCGGCGGTGATGATGGTCTGAAAGGCTTTCTGAGTGGGGCTTCCCGTGGGGTGGTCTTGGATATTGGCCGAGGCCAGACCCAAAATGGCACCCAGCACATTGTTCATGTCGTGGGCAACGCCACCAGCAAGGCTGCCCAGGCTTTCCATTTTTTGGGTTTGCTCCAACTGAGCATGAAGTTTGCGATTCTCTTCTTCCGCCTGCTTGCGAGGGGTGATATCGGAGATGATGCCGTGCCAAAGGGTGCCGCCGTCGGCCATTCGCTCCGGGTGAGCCTGGGACAAGCGCCACCGGAGGCCTTGCTTGGGCAGAATGACCCTGAACTCGCACAAGAAGGTTTCCAGGGTGCGGGCGGATTCCGCGATGAGATCGGCCACCTGCTGGTAGTCGTCGGGATGCAAACGACCAAACACAGGGGTGGCGTCTTCCTGGACCTCCAGCGGGGTCACTTCATAGATGTCGTATATCCCAGGGCTGGAATAGGGAAACGCAGAGCGCCCATCTGGGAATAGCCGATATTGATAAATGACGCCAGGCACCAGACGAGCGAGGTTGGTGAGCAGTTCGTGGCTTTGAGTTAGCTGTTCCTCGGCCCGCTTGCGTTCCGTGATGTCCTGGATCTGGGCTAAAAAGTGAAGAGGAGCACCCGTGTACTCTTTGACAAGCGAAACATCCACCTGGGCCATCACCGTATATCCATCCTGGTGAAGGTATCGTTTCTCCATGTGGAACGTGGGGTACCTGCCCTCCAGGAGACCTTTGAC
>JAUYES010000621.1 GCA_030691225.1 Holophaga sp.
TTCAAAGGACAGCAACAAAGCATAATCATATAAACAATCAGCGTTTTAACGTTTGAAGGCTCTCCAAACGGTAGAAGCGCCCCTCATGGGGGTTGGTAGCGATGGACCCATGAAGTTGGTTAATGATTTTCAAACATCTGCATACAGGCTGTTTCGCGCCGCGTAGTGTGAAGAATCTTCTTGCCATCCTCTCGAAGGGTCCCATCTGGGCCGACATGGCGGTATAGAGTTTGCCGGGTCACGCCAAGTGCGCGGCAGAGGTCGGCCACTTTCGTCTCGGGCTTACCCATGGCGGCCATGGTCAGCCGAACTTCAGAGTGGGGTGTGGCCGCACATCCACTCTGAAAACAGACCCTAGCTACTTCACAATGGTCGCATTCTTGAGCACCTGGGGAGACAGGGTCACTCCGCTGGATTTGAGGGTGGTTACGTTTACTTCCAAACCCACCTTACGATTCACGACGACGAGGTTAACGGTTACTCCCCGACTGGTATAGCCAGGTGTATCGGCGATCGAAACAATCGGTTTGCCATTCAGGATGGTGAGAATTTTCTCCAGATCAAGCTCTGATACGTCGGGGATGAAAACAGCATCACACTGCGTGATTTGAGAGATATTCCGAAAAAAGCGAAGCTTAATGGGCCGCCCTTTGATCACCAGTCGATCGAGATCTCGGGAGAGGTGGTCATCCAAGTTCGATGGCTCCAAAACGCCAACGATAAGCGGTCGGCCTGGCTCTGAAACCGGCCAATCCAGGTAATCCAACAATTTGCGGATCAGTTGGGACTTGATCTGATACTCCGGCATGGGCGCAGGAGTCTGCATCGCAAAATTTGCGGAAGAAGTGCTGGCCACCAAGGCCGTGAGGACTATCGCTAGGGTAAACATGTGCCTCTATCTCATAGCTTATCGTTCAGTCAACTGAATTTCTGAATACTGGCTCATGCAAACCAGTTGCTTCCGCTTTCAAAGCCATGGGCCTTGCTTTTCATTTGTTCGTGTCGAGCCCCGGCCAGTTCGATCAAGCGAGCGAGCAGGTCAGTGTAGGAAATTCCCGAAGCCTCCATCAGTTTTGGATACATGGAAATGCTGGTAAAACCTGGAATCAGGTTGATCTCGTTCAAAAAAATCCGATTCGTGCCACGCTCCAAGAAAAAGTCCATGCGGGCCATGCCATAGGCATCCAGGCTGCGAAAAGCCGCCCGAGCATAGGTACGCAGCCGCTCCGCCAAACCACCAGGTAAATCCGCCGGGATTGCGGTGGAACTCTTCCCATCCAGGTATTTGTCTTTGAAATCGTAAAATTCACCCGCCACCAAGATTTCACCGGGCACGCTGACAAAGGGATCGTCCCCGCCCAACACAGCGATCTCGATTTCACGGGCGTCGATGCCTCGCTCCACCAGCACACGTCGGTCGAAGTTCAGGGCATCCTCGATGGCCTTTGGAATCCCTTCCAGATTCTTGATTTTCTGGATACCAATGCTGCTACCGGTATTGGCTGGCTTCACGAAGACGGGCAGCCCCAGAACGCGCACAGAGTTCAAGACTTCGTCTGGTGACCTACGCCATTGTTCCTCCGTTAACCCAACAAAGGGGCCCACGGGCAGGCCTTCCGATTCCCAGATTCGTTTCGTGATCCACTTATCCATTCCAGCTGCCATGGCGAGCAAACCGGCACCCGTGTAGGGGCGATGCAACAACTCCAGATAGCCTTGCAACTGGCCATCTTCGCCCCCTGCACCGTGGATGGCGTTGAAGAAGACATCGGGCAGTTCGCAAAGCTCTGCACCTTTTTCCAAAGGAAGAAAGGGGTGCTGGCTCCGTGGAGGCTGTTCACCCGCAGAAAGCCGTGCGAAGGGATCCCCCAGCATGACCCACACCCCATTGCGGGCAATGCCCATGGGCCGCACTGCGAAGCGGGCAGGATCCAAGTGCTGCGCAATACTTCTGGCGGTAACAATGGAAACTTCGTGCTCGGGGGATTCCCCACCGAAAAGGAGACCGACGATCAGAGGCTTCGACATAGAGAGAGGATACTCTAGGGTTTCTCCCTGGAGCCACTGTGCTGAAAGCCATCTATCCCGGTTCGTTTGATCCTGTAACCATGGGCCACTGGGACCTGATCCAGCGGGCCGAAAAGCTTGTGGATCACCTAGTAGTCGCGGTGCTGCATAACCCCGCCAAACACCCGGCCTTCAGCGTGGCGGAGCGAGTCGATTTCCTTCGTGAACTCGTAAAACCCTACGACAACGTAGTAGTGACAACCTTCCATGGACTGCTGGTGGATTTCGCCAAAGAACAGGAAGCGCAGTGCATCATCCGTGGCGTGCGCGCCTTCAGCGATTTTGAATACGAATTTCAGATGGCGCTCATGAATCGGAAGCTGCATCCCGATCTGGAGACCGTCTTCTTAATGCCCAAGGAAGAATTCAGCGAGCTCTCCAGCCGCATGGTGCGGGAGGTCGGCATGATGGGGGGCGATATTACAGGCTTTGTGCCGGAATCCCTGCGAGAGCGCATCGCCGCTCGATTAAGAAACCCCGGCAACTACGCTTAGGGGCCGTTCGGAAATAACCTGTGCAGTCCAGGTCATTTCGATACGGCCCCTTATGCCGGATCTCCACCAAAGTAACCAAGTCGATTTTGGACAACGGCCTAGAAACCGTTTTCCAGAAATCGCCGGACTTCCTCATCCAGCGAGTCCAATCGAGAGGGATCGGTGGAGGCCACAAAGATCGTATCGTGGCCTGCCACGCTACCTGCCAAGGAGGGCAGCTGCGCGGCGTCCATGGCGACGGCCAATGCCTGGGCAGAACCGACGGGCGTTCGAATGATCAGCAAACAAGGCTTAACTTTGCGAATGCTAAGGGGCGGAGTCACCGTTCGAGTGGGCTGAGTCACACGATAGAAGCCGCGCTCCTTGCGAATGTTCAGCTTCTTCATGCGCCGAGAAAGCGTGGAGAGCGTCAGTTCGAATCCATCTATTCGCAAAAGACCAAGCAGCACACTTTGGTCCCCGATTTCATGGGAACCCAAATGGCTAAGAATCGCTTCATCCACATGCATATTTTAAATTTGCACAAATTTGCGCAAATTTGCAACTTTTCGATTTGTCAAAAATTTGATTTTTTTCAGCAAAATAGGGAATCCCTCTTGACGATCGCCCCTAACGGACGCACTATTTGCATCAAGGGCATGGAATTCGCGACAATTTGCACAAATGCCTGCAAATGTGCAAATTTTTCATTTTCCAACCCATCCCCAACACTAGGAGGTTCCGTGAAAGGTCAGCAGACCACTACGAAACAGGTGCCGGCCCTCGGTTCTCCTCAGCGCAGGGTGCCGAACACCCCGTCTCCTCGCTGCAAGCAGATTACCTGCCAAGGCTCCACCTGTTCCGGTTGGCGATTCTGCACCCCAGCCACGGCCTTTGCGGGCGTTCACGTCCAACTACACTAACTAATTTCCGCCAGTCGAAGGCGAACCTGTTCCTGCCGAAGCCATGCCTGCTGGCCTTCGCTGAGCCCACTGGCCAATACTCCCTCGGCAACCTCTCGGCACTGGCTCAGAAGTTTGCGGTCCCGGAGTAGATCCGCCACCTGAAATTGGGGGATTCCGGATTGCCGCGTGCCAAAAAATTCGCCGGGGCCGCGCAATTCCAGATCTTTCTGGGCGATGCGAAAGCCATCCTGAGTTTCCACCAACGCCCGTAGCCGTTGGGTTTCGGTGCCGCTGAGCATAAGAAAATGACTGCGCGCCGACCCCCGCCCCACGCGGCCTCGTAGTTGGTGCAACTGACTGAGGCCGAAGCGTTCGGCATGGTCCACCACCATCACCGTGGCATTGGAAACATCCACACCCACCTCGATAACGGTCGTCGCCAACAGGATTCGCGCCTCACCTGCCACGAAGCGTTTCATGCGCAGGGCCATTTCATCTGCCTTCAGGCGGCCATGAACGACTTCCAGCGCAGTTTCGGGGAACCGCGCCCTCAGTAGTGCCTCCATAGCTTGGATATCCCGCAGCGGAACCTTCGCCTCATCCATGGGATCAATGGCTGGGCTTACAACATAGGCCTGGTGACCCTTGGCGAGTTCGCGTTCCACTGCGTCCCAGGCGCGCTCCGCATCGTCGGGGTCAAGTAATTTGGTATCGATCGGCTGACGACCCGGTGGCAATTCGTCGAGCACCGATTGTTCAAGATCGCCAAATACCGCCAGCGCCAAACTCCGTGGAATTGGCGTAGCACTCATCACCAGCCAGTGAGGGTCTTGCCCCTTGTCTTTGAGCGCCTCGCGCTGCTTCACGCCAAAACGGTGCTGCTCATCCACCACCACGAGTTGGAGGTTCTTGAAACTGACCGTTTCTTGAAAGATCGCGTGAGTGCCAATGATATAGCGAGCTTCTCCACTCGCGATGCGGGCCAGGGCCTCGCGCTTTTCGGCTGCCTTCATTGGACCGAGCAAAAGCTGGGTATTGGCAGCCTCATCCCCCAGCAACCGCGAGAAGGTGACGGCATGTTGGCGGGCCAGGACCTCCGTAGGCACCAGGAGCGCAGCCTGACCGCCGGTCTCGGCCACCATGGCCATGGCCAGAAAAGCCACCAGGGTCTTTCCGCTCCCCACGTCCCCCTGTAAGAGTCGATGCATGACACGGCCCGAGGTCAGATCCTCCACGATTTCCTTGAAGGCCCGACGCTGCGCGCCCGTGAGATGAAAGGGCAGGAGGGCCCTAAGTTTTTCCCGCAGCTCAGGACTGGTGGGCACCACACTGCCCCGCCGTTTGAGTCGACCGGCTCGACGAATGCAGATGCCCAGCGCGAAGGCAAAGAGTTCCTCCGTGGCCAGCCGCACATGTGCCGGTGTTGATCGTGCCTCGAGATCTCTGGCATCAGTGTCATCCGGCGGTTGATGCAGCATTTTGAGCGCGGAGAGCTGATCAGGAAGCCCTCTCCCCAGCTCGATGGGCAACCAGCTTTCAGTGACATGGACTTTCGCTAAGGCCTCTTGGATAAAACGGCTGCGAATCCTACCCGTGATGGGGCCAAGTTTTCGATACAAGGGCAGATAACGCTGAACCCAGGCCTCTTCGGGTCCGTTGCCGCGACCCATGACCTCACAGGCTGGCCCCCGCATTTCTAGACCATGGCGCCCCAGGGCGAGAGGGCCAAAGGCAAGGATCCGATCTCCCACTTTCAGTGCTCGCGCCAAATAGGGTTGGTTGAACCAGATCAGCCGTAGGGTGCCGCTACCGTCTTCCAGCAGGGCCTCGGTTAGGTTCATCCGCTGAACTCGGGTGGTGCTTTGACGCAGGTCCTTGAGCGTACCCATGACCGTTACGATTTCCCGGTCGCCTCCGGGCTGATGCCAGCGATCCAGTTCGGAAATCTTGAGCAAGGAACCCCGATCCACATAGCGATAGGGCAAGGCCCAGAGTAGATCACGGAGGGTTTCAAACCCGGCTTCCGAAAAAATCGTGGCATAGGCTGGGCCCACACCGCGAAGCGCAGTCAGCTTTGAAATAAGGGGAAGGTAGGGCAGCGAATCTTGTGTCACACAGCCCATCCTGGGTGCTGCCCCGAGGGCTCCACCTTAGACCTCGTCCGTGCTGCGCTCCATCTCACGGTAGCGCGCGTACTCGGCCTCGAAGTAGAGGGGCACGATACCCGTGGGACCGTTGCGGTGCTTGGCAATGACTAGTTCCGCGCTACGATCCTCTTCTTCGCCTTCCAGCACGGGTTTCATTTTGCGATGAATGAACATGACAATATCGGCATCCTGCTCGATGGCACCGGAGTCGCGCAGATCCGAAAGCTGAGGTCGACCGCCCTGGCGATGTTCCACTTCGCGGTTCAGCTGGGAGAGCACCACCACCGGAATCTT
>JAUYES010000623.1 GCA_030691225.1 Holophaga sp.
GAAGGCGGTGCGGTGGCTGGTACCCGCACGTACGCCAAGAATTTTACGATCAGTTGGGATCACTTGTTTAAGCTGAACAAGGGCGAAACCCAGGCCTATCTTGTGGCTGGCGTCGGTGGTGCTCGCTGGTATGAAGAGCAGAACACGGGTGGCCTTCGCTACTCGCATTGGACAACGAAACCTGCCATTACGGCCGGAATCGGTGTGCAGATTGCTAAGCGAGTGAACGTGGAAGCGCGCTACGTGGCCAGCAGCATCAACAAGACCTTCGACGCCAATACGCTGCAAACCAGCCTGGGGTGGCGGTTCTAGGAACTTTTTGAAACCTTCGGGATCTTCGCGGAATATTTTCGCCACGAAGATTCCGAAGAAAATTATTTATAGCCCGTAGTCCTTCCATCGGGTTGCGATCCGCGAAAGGATTTCTTCGGGGAACACCAGATCTCGGGGCCATTCGCGCTTGAAGTCGTCGAAGGGTTTGTTCTTGCGGGTGGCATCGATCCCCACCTTGCTGCCAAAGGCGAAGCGGTCGCTGGAATGATCCAGGGCATCGAGGGGGCCTTCGCTGAAGAGCAGATCGCGTTTGGGATCGACATTGCTCGTGACGCGGAAGAGCACTTCGGTGAGGTCGTGGGGGTCAATGTCTTCGTCCACGATCACCACGCCCTTGCTGAACATGATCTGGCCGGTGCCCCAGATAGCGTTCATCACCTTCTGTGGGTGCCCGGGGTATTCCTTGCGCATGGCAAGGATCACCAGGTTGTGGAAGGCGCCTGCGGCAGGCAAATGCATATTGGAAATTTCGGGTAGCACCATGCGCAGCAACGGAAGGAAAATGCGTTCCGTGGCTAGTCCAAGATAGGCGTCTTCCTGGGGAGGGCGCCCCACGATGGTGGCGGGGAACACCGGGTTCTTCCGCATGGTGATGGCTTCCACATGCAGCACTGGATAGTCGTCGGCCAGAGAGTAATAGCCTGTGTGATCGCCAAAGGGGCCTTCCCGGCGCAGTTCGGCAGGGTCCACCCAGCCTTCGATCACGATCTCGGAATCCGCGGGCACTTCGAGATCGTTGGTCACGCAGCGCACCATCTCGATACCTTCGCCCCGTAGGAAACCGGCGAACATCACTTCAGAGATGAAGGGCGGAAGGGGCGCGGTGGCGGCGTAGGTGAGCGCAGGATCGCCGCCGAAACTCACCGCGACGGGCATTTTTTCGCCGGGGGCGTAGCCGTGCCGAGCCTTCGCACCGTCGTGATGTAACTGGGTGTGAAAGCCCAGCGTGCGGTCATCGTAGACCTGCAGGCGGTAGAGCCCCATGTTGCGGCGGCCATCCTTGTAGCGCACGTGGCTCATTCCAAGTGTGATGAAGGGGCCACCGTCCTCGGGCCACGTGGTGAGCACAGGCAAGTGGGAGAGTTTGAGTTCATCGCCCTTCAGCACGATCTCTTGGCAGATGCCCTTGCGCACGGTCTTGGGCATCCAGGCCGAAACCTCCGCTAACACGGGCAATTTGGCTAATTTGTCGAAAAAACCGCTGCCGGGCTTGGGCATGGCTTCGGCCACGAGTTTTTCGATGCGATCCGCAATGGCATCCAGTCCGCGGGGCTCCTGATCGACCCCCAGGGCCATCTCTATACGCTTCAGGCTGCCGAAGGTGTTCATGGCCACGGGCATGCCATGGCCCTTGGGTTTCTCGAAGACCAGTCCGGGCCCGCCGTCGGGATCCTTGGAAACTCGGTCGGCAATGGCACCCATCTCCAAGAAGGGATCCACCTCCACCGATATACGTTTCAATTCGCCCGCAGCTTCGAGCTGGTTCAAAAAGGTCTGGAAATCACGGCCCATGATGATCCTCTCGCCTTGATCCTACCCGCATGGTGCACCTGAGGTAGGCTTGTTCTATGGCTGTGCGTACAACCCGATCCTTTGTCTGGGATGCCCTTCTTCGGGCAATGCGATTTTTCTACCTGCTTTGGGGCGGAATGCTCCTGGTTTCGATGGCAGCAACCAATCGGGTACGCCCTCCGGCCTTTCTGTGGGAGTGGCCCAAGGTGGCCCAATTCATGACAACTCCCTGGGGGCGGGGGTTATTGCTGGGTATTGCGGTGGTAATGGCCTTGGCGGCCCTCTTGGAAATCTGGGAATTGGTGGATCGACTGTTGGTTCGCTTTCTTAACGAGCACGAGCGAGACCGCAAATGAAAGCCTTTGATTCCTTTGAATCCTTCGTGGCCGACCGGTATCTGAAAACGCGAAAGAAGGGCGCCTTTGTGCGCACCCTCACCCGCTATGCACGCTGGGGAATCGGCCTGGGTGTATTTGTGCTGGTCGTGGTTCCGGCCTTGATGAATGGCTTCAAGGATGAAATTCAGGCCAATCTTTTTACGGCCACGGGGCATTTTAACGTGGCGTATTTCTCCGGAGATCTGCCCGATACCCCCAAGGCCTTGTCGGTGATCCGAGCGACTCCTGGCGTGGTGGCCGCCAGTCCCTTGCGCATCGATCAGGGCTTGTTGAAATCTTCTATCGAGGGCGCTCCGCCGGAAGCCGTGATGGTAAAGGCCATCGAGCCAGCTTCGGCTCATGGCACCTCCAGCATCTTTGACAGTCTTAAACCAAAAGCCGTGGAGCAGTTGCAAGAGGGCGAATTGCTGGTGGGGCACGAACTGGCCAAGAGCGTTGGCCTGAGGTTGGGTGACACGGTCGGAATCGCCTACATGCAACTCGAGTTGGGCTTGTCTGGGCTGCAACCCCGCATGCCCGCCTATAAGGTGGCAGGCTTTTTTGAAAGTCACATCAGCGAGTACGACAGGCATTGGGTCTTTATCCATATGGAAGACGCCAAGCGCCTGGCTCAGACCGATCAGGCCTACTACATTGAAGTGCGAGCTAGCAGTATCGACGCCATCGATGCCGTTAAGCACGGGATCATGCAGACCTTGAATAACGGTGGGCAGGGGCCTTACGTGTCCACGGATTTGCGCGACTCCAACCGTGGCCTTTTCTCGGCGCTGAAATTCCAGAAACTGCTTTTCATACTCATCCTGGCCT
>JAUYES010000552.1 GCA_030691225.1 Holophaga sp.
GGTGTGCGCGTGGGACTCGGTACCGATGCCATGACCGTAGCGATGCTGGAAGAATTGCGCGTGGGCCTTTGGGCGCAGCATCTTCGTCAGGACAATCCCAGTTGTGGGTTCCTGGAACTTACCGATGCCCTGTTGGTGCGCAACCCCGAATTGGCAACCGGGCTTTGGGGCTTCCCCATCGGCGTCATCGAAGAAGGTGCAGCCGCGGATGTGATCTTGGTGGACTACCATCCGCCTACGCCCTTGCGAGACGACACGGTTCTGGGACACCTTGTCTTTGGCTTGGCTCAGGAAGGCGTGGACACCACCATTGCGGGAGGTCGTGTGCTCATGGAAGGCCGCCGCCTGGCACCAGAATTCGATGAAACGGCCGTGACCGCACGCTCGCGGGGTCTCGCGGAGCGGCTCTGGGCGCGTTTCTAGACATTGAAAAAGTCGATGGAGTAACATCTATTTATGACTTCCCCGTTGCCCATCCCCGAGATCGAGACCCGCCTCCTGCAGGCCTATAGCGAGTTGCCACCCGGGCAGCGGAGCGTGGTGGACTGCCTCACTGCTGATCCCTTATTGGGGGCCATGTGGGGCATCGAAGCCATGGCCGAGCGGGCAGAAGTGAGCGTGGGTACGGTGCTTCGCCTTGCCAAGCGGCTGGGGTACCACAGCTTCATCGAGTTTCGGGATGCCCTGCGATCTGCCTTCAGCATGCGCACGGTGGAAAACGCGGCCGAAGCCAACGCGCCCCTGCGGGATATCCACGGTACCTTGGCGGAAGTCACCCGACGGGATGGCCTGTGTTTCCAGCGCCTCATGCAGGATGTGGACGAACCGTTGCTCGCGGAGGCCACCCGCATGTTGGTGCAGGCCCATCACCGAGTGATTCTCGGTCGCGGTGTGTCGCACATGATGTGCCTGATTCTGGCCTTCTACCTTACGCAAGCGGGCCTACCCTGCGTGGCGGCCATTCCTTCGGACTATGCCACCCAGGTGGCCAACTTGGGGCCCGGCGATCTGCTGGTGGCCATCAGCTTTCCGCCCTACAGCCGGGAAACCGTGGATGCCATGGCCTTTGCGCGGGAAAACGGCGTGCAGATCCTGGCCTTTTCGGATCGCAAAGACTCGCCCTTGGCGTTGCACTCCGATCTTCTGATTCCCGTGCCCAGCGAGGACCTTCTCTACAGCCACAGCCTCACTACCTTCGCGGCGCTCTCCCACGCCTTCGCCATCGTGGTGGCGGGCCTGGACGCCTGGGGCTGGGAGAACAATATCTACAAATTCATCCTGCCTATCCTGGCCATCCTGTTTCGACTTTTTTGAATCCGACCTCTGTCGTGAAAACCATTTCAATGCTTGGTCAACAAGCCATTCGATTTTCTGCGGAAGTTAGATTCCTTCGGCGGTGAGCGGAGTTCCCATTTTCACGGGGCGAGGCTGACGCGGTAGCCAGAATTCCAAAAAGAGCGGCTGAGCAACTTGCCCGGCGGCCTTGAGGCGCTTGAGCGTACCGGCCTGATCCAG
>JAUYES010000635.1 GCA_030691225.1 Holophaga sp.
TTATGGGACGGCGTGGCGAAATCGCACAAAAGCAAGGCTCTCCAGCAGCGATTCGGAGGTTGCTCCTTTGTGTGGTTCTGCTATCACCAGCATTGGGCCTCGCGTGGATCGGAGCTACTCTGCATCAAGCTCAAGCACTTATTCCTGCCGTGGTTTTTGGAGCGGGAATTTTCGGGCTCTTTCTCGCCGGACGCGAGCACAGTGCAGCCGGCGAATTGCTAGCGGCTGCCGCCTTTTCTCTTTCGGCGCTACCAGTTGCCGTTCTGGGTGGAATCAGCACCGAAAAGGCGCTTACCTTAGCCCTGGGCCTCATGGCTCTTCACGCCCTGGGAACCACGCTGGTACGCGGGTTTCTCGCCTCCCTGATGCAGGGCAAAATCCGAGGGCCGAAAATCCTTCCCGTGCTGTTGGGCTTGGCCCTCAGTGTCGGCGTCCTGGTTTCACCCCTGCCCTGGCTCCTGGCCTTGGCACCTGTGCCGCTCACTCTGGCGGCGCTTTGGGTGCTTTGGCGACCCCCTTCCCCACGGGATCTTCGAACCGTGGGATGGGTTTTGACGGCAGGCTCCTTGGTGGGGGCTTTAACAATTTTGGCTGGCCTGCACGGGTTTCAACGTTTTTAACTAAAGGCGTTAAACCAAATGCCCTAATCTTCGGTCCAGTAGGTTGCGGCTTCGACCCATCCTTGGGTCTTTCTGCGCCCTAGCCCCGAGGATTCGATATGAAAAGCCATCACTCCGCGGTCATTCTGCTCGCCCTAGCTGCCATTCATCATTCCACCCTGCGCGCCCAAGAATCCCGGCTTGAGCCATTGCCAGCACCCACAGACATTGTTTGGAAATTAGGCGGCGAAGCCGATAGTGAGCAAGGGCGCTTGGCCGAAATCAAGTTCCACTGGCGGCCCTCTCACCATTCTCTGCTTTCGGCGGGCTACACCTATTCCACCCTCAGCTCCACCAATATCACTGGCACGAGTGCTCACATCGCCTCAATTGCGGGAGAGTACGCCTTTGGCGCCTTCGGCCTTGGGGGGGGCTATACCCACGTGGCAGAGAGTGATCTGCTGAAATCCAACGCCTTCTCGCTGAAGCCCTTCTACGAATCCGGCGCATGGCGCTTGGAACTTAGTGGTTCTCATCGAAGTACGCAATTCGACCGCTTCAGCTTTACCAATATCCCCATCCAAGGACCGCTAGCAACGGTCTACGTTTCGGGCTCGGCTCAACTGGACCTCACCAGTAAAGGCATCGGCGGCAGCATCGACTACCTTGGCGAAACTTGGCATGCCTACGTTTCCTACGACACTTACAGCTATGGCGAATTTGCGGGAGAAACCTCCGTCACCGCCATTCGCGAAGCCAATGGATCCGTTAGTACCCGGACCTTCACCGCCCTCGCCAGTCGCATGGCGACCCGCCTCCAGCGCTTTGCGGGGTCGGCCGCCACCCGCAAGGCGGGCCTGCTCGATAATTCGGCTCTGGTGGGCTTGGATATCAATCTTCGGCCCGTTCTCCTTGGCTTTGAGCTGGGTCGCGATCAGGACCATCTCACACAAGCCACCGCCACCAGCTACACCGGGATTGTGTCGCTGGATACCAGCCGCCGAACCACCCTGGAGCTGCGGGGCGGCGCCATTCAATCCGATACTCTCGGCACGATTCGCTTCATCGGGCTGAGCCTAACGGTCAGGAGTATTCCGAAGGGAATCTTTAACTGAAACCGTTTCCAGGGCGGTTCACTTGCGCTTCTTGGTTTCCCCTCGGACTACTAACACATCGCAGGGAGCGTGCTTAACCACCCGGGCGGCGGTGGAACCAAAGAGCAGGCGCTCCAACCCCGAGTGCCCCACCTGAGCAACCACCAGCAGGGAATCGGGGCTCGCCTCGTTCACCAGTTCTTCCGCGGGGCTGCCCCATTTCACACTCACTTCGGCCTTGGGGATATCTTTCACCATGCTTTCCAAGTGCTCCCTGGCGTGATCCTCCATGGACCGCAGCCACGCTGGGTCAGGCAGCGCAATCTGGGCCTCGGGCAGCATGGGTGCTGGGGGTTGCAGGACATGGATGGCAATCAAAGGAATGCCTAAGCGAACGGCCCACTCGGCACCCCGCTCAAGGGCCACACGGGAAGAATCTGAAAAATCCACACCGACAAGAACGCGCTGAATCATGGCGGTACTCCAGGAGAGGGCTCGGTACCAAGATAGGCCTAAGGCCTTAAAAAACAATGGGTTCAATGGACTTCTAATGGGGTTGTCACCACTTTTGATGTTTAGACATCTTATTTCCAACGGAGCGCCCATGATCACCCTTCGACCCGCAAACGAACGTGGCCATTTCAATTTTGGCTGGCTGGATACCTGGCACAGTTTCAGCTTCGGCGACTACTACGATCCGCGTCATCAGCAGTTCCGTGCCCTGCGCGTTATCAACGAGGACTGGGTTGCGCCCGGCCAGGGTTTTGGCACGCATGGCCACAAGGATATGGAAATCTTCACCTGGGTGTTGGAAGGGGCGTTGGAGCACCAAGATTCGCTGGGCACCAAGGGTGTGATTCGACCCGGCGAGGCCCAGGTAATGAGCGCGGGAAGCGGCATCCGCCACAGCGAATTCAATGCCTCGGCAGAAACCCCCGTGCATCTTTTGCAGATCTGGATCCTGCCTCAGGCGCAAGGCCTAGCCCCTCGCTACGATCAGGTGCGATTCGAGGACTCTGAGTTGCGCAATCAGTGGAAAGAGGTGGCCAGTCCAAGTGGCGTGCAAGGCTCCATCAAACTTTTCCAGGACGTCCACCTACACGTGGCCAGGATGGACGCAGGCGTTTCACTCCAGCGAGACCTGGAGCCGGACCGTCATGGCTGGATGCAGGTTGCAAGGGGTTCTGTGGAACTTAACGGGACGCCTCTCAAGGCCGGTGATGGTGCTGCCATCGAAAATGAAAGCCCTCTGGCGGTGACATCCCTTGAGGATTCCGAAGTGCTGTTTTTTGATCTGGCGTGAAATCGCTTTTTTATTCCAGCTGCCCACGAAAGGCTTCGAATTCCGCGCGCAGGGTTGCTAGATCCGAACGCAGCGCAGCCACTTCATCACGCAACGAAGGTGCCGCGGGTTCATGCCCTTGAGGTGCTGACAAAGGCTGGGTAGCGCGGGGGTCATCGTCACCGCCCAACACTTGGGCAAAACGAGATTCCCGAGAACCAGGTTGTCGCGGAAGTTTTACGGCCAGACGATCGGGACCGGATTCCAGACAATCCAAGGCAGCCTCCACTTCCGCAAGGTCCTGAAAGGCGTAGAGCCGCTGCGTGCGTGAGCGCAGCTCTCCTGGCGTTTGCGGCCCACGCAGCATCAGTTCACAAAGCACCGCCGATTCTTGTTCCGAGAGATCGAAGCGCTCCCGCACGCGATGTTCATACTTGGTCGTGCGCGATCCTGCACCCCGAACCTCCCAGGCCAACTGTTCGGCCCGAAGGGTTTCAAGGCCATCCAGCACAGCGGATTCCTCCAGGTGCAGCACCGGATCCCGGTTACTGCTCTGGTTGCAGGCGTTCACCAGTGCATTGAGGGTCAGCGGGTAGTATTCGGGCGTGCTCATCTGCTTTTCCAGCAACGCACCCAAGACGCGCAAAGCGATGGGATCGAGCGTGGGCACAGGCATGGAAACTCCGAGAAAGTTGTTCATGATACCCCCAAGACGAGGGGTCGCGATTCCTACCCATGAGCTAAGCTGGATCCATGTTTCCTCAGCAGGCCCTACTATGTTTCGCCATTGGCTTGAGTCTCGGTGCTCAGCCAGTGCCGGAAGTGACAAGCTCAGGTAAAGATCGGACTGCGCTGGGCATCACGATCTACCACAACAATCTGGCCATGATTCGTGAAACGCGGAGCGTCGAACTCCCAGTCGGAATTGTGCAAGTTGCCTTTGCGGATGTAGCCGCCAATATCAACCCCAAACACCCCAACTGATCCACCTCAAGGAGCCCCCATGCGCGCCCTACTTCTCGCCCCCCTTGCCTTTTCCCTTGCGGCCCAGAGCCCCAAGGAAATGGTCACGACCCTCAAGGATCAGCAATCCCTTGCCGTCACGATCTACAACGACAATCTCGCTCTCGTCAAAGATCAGCGCGAAGTCAAATTAGATAAGGGCAACCAGGCGCTGGCTTTTCAGGAAGTCTCGGCACAAATCCGGCCGGAAACGGCGCTGCTGCGCAATCTCACGCTGCCCAAGGACTTCTGGGTGGTGGAGCAGAATTTTGATTTCGATTTACTGACCCCCACCAAGTTGCTGGAAAAATATGTGGGCCAAAAAGTCTTGATCGTGCGCAGCATTCCCAATACCGAAGGTGCTGGCGCCAAGGAGCTGCGCGAAGAAGCTACCGTACTCGCCACAAACAATGGCGTGGTGTTGCAATTCGCGGATCGCATTGAAACCTCGGCCCCGGGTCGCATTGTCTATCCCAAGGTGCCTGAGAACCTGCGCGCTCGCCCGACGCTGGTGGTTAACCTCCATAGCGCCGCCGAAAAAAGCCAGAAGCTAGAACTGAGCTACCTCACCGGCGGCCTTGCCTGGAAGGCCGATTACGTGGCCAATCTGGCAGCAGATGAGAAAACGCTGGATCTCAGCGGCTGGGTAACCCTCACCAACCAGAGTGGCGCAACCTATCCCAATGCCACGCTGCAACTGGTGGCTGGCGATGTGAACCGCGTTCAACCCAGGCGCCAGAATATTCAAATGTCGATGGCCAAATCGATGCGAGCCGAGGCTGCGCCCGAAATGAAGGAGGAGAGTCTCTTCGAGTACCACCTCTACACCTTGGATCGCCCCACCACGATTAAGGAAAATCAGACCAAGCAGGTGGCGCTTCTCTCGGCCGCCAATGTACCCATCCGCAAGGAATACCTTCTCAAAGGCGATAGCTACTATTACCAGGGCAGCTACGGCGACCTAGGCGACAAGGTCAAGGTGGGCGTCTTCGTGGAATTCGATAACCGCACGGAAAGTCGCATGGGCATGCCGCTCCCCAAGGGCATCGTGCGGGTTTACAAGCGAGACAGCCAAGGCCGTGCCCAATTTGTGGGCGAAGATGCCATTGACCACACACCCAAAAACGAATTGGTGCGCCTGAAGCTGGGTGATGCCTTCGATGTGACCGCCCGCCGCAAACAAAGCGATTACAAGAGCCTTGGCAAACAAGGGACCTGGGGCAATGTGTATGAGATGGCCTTCGAAGTCGTGGTCAAAAACGCCAAGAAGGAAGCCGTCACCGTTGCGATCCAGGAGCCCATCTACGGTGATTGGGAAATCATTCAGAAGAGCCACGCCTTTACCAAGGAAGCCGCGGGAACAGCCAAGTTCAAGGTGGAAGTGCCTGCTGAAGGCAGTGCCACTCTCACCTACCGCGTGCGGGTGAAGTGGTAAAGGCAAGCCCAGCAAGAAATTTGTCAAAAAATCACAAGCAATCGGCACGGAACGCTTCTGGCTTGGCCGTGACCGGCCTGACCGGGAGGCCAATCAGGCCAACAAAGCCACGTGAACCATGGCTTTGTTGGCCTTAAGTCATCCTGCGAAACGCCGCTAAGAATGCGGAATTGAATTTTCTTAAGTATCCCAACCAACACCCGATGTGATTAAAGTCAACGCTTTCGAAGCGGATCCCTTATACATTTATCCGGTGGCCGATCTGCCGCACTTCAGGACCCGCCAAGAGCCGAGGACCTGAGTGACACAAGCAAACATAACGTCCATTGCGGGCGGCCAATACAACGGGGCATACGCCTTGTTTTGACGTGGCGCTGGAAATCGATAAAACTTTCTCGATTAAACGCGTTCACAATCGATCATTTTTTGTCGATAAAATTTTCTCACTTCGCGGGCGGCGCTCGGAACTGCCCAAGAATTCATGGAGCCCACATGCCAAACCCGGTGACCGAGTTTTACAAGGCGCTGACGGAAAGGGTCGACCAGTCCCTTGCTGCCCGAGGCGACGACGCCAAGATCGTGATCCAGGTGGGTTCTGCCACCTGCGAGAACGCGGCTGGCGCCGTAGACGTGATGGATGAGTTTGCCAAGCACATCCAGTCTTCTGGCCGCGAAGATATCGTCATCCATCGCACAGGGTGCACGGGCCGGTGCAGCAAAGAACCCATCGTGGGCGTCAACGTGCCCGGCAAGATGCCCGTTAAATACGAGCGCGTTAACCGGGACATGGTGCACAAGATCTTTACCAGCCATGTTCAAAAGGGCCTGCCCCTCGCCGAACAGATCCTGGATGGCTCCATCGATCCCGATCAGCAAGTTGAGTTCCTGTTCTGCGAAGGCAAGCGTTGCAGCGTGGGCGCCAAGATCAATTTCCGCGAAGTCTTCCAGCGCAAACTTCAGGAAGCTGGCGTGGCTACGGACAAAGTCCGGATCACCAGTGCCAGTTGCTTCGGCGCATGTCAGGGCGAATGTGGCGAGCGCGCTCATATCCTGGTACGCCCCTTCCGCATTCTCTACCGCGTGACCAGCGAAAGCGATCTGGACGAACTCATTCAGAAGCAAGTGCTCAAGGGCGAAAAGGTGCCCGCCCTGATGGTCACCGACAAACCGATCTATCAGGAGTTCTTCGACCTCTACGGCGATGTCTCCTTCTTCAATCTCCAGAGCCGAGTCGCCATGCGCAACAGTGGCATCCTGGATCCCGATAGCCTCGACGAATACGTTAAGTTCGACGGCTTCAAGGCGCTGGCCACCAGCCTCTCCAAGAGCGATCCCGACTGGGTCATCAACGAAGTGCTCAAGGCCAAGCTCCGGGGCCGTGGCGGTGGCGGCTTCCTGACCGGCAAGAAATGGCAGATGGCCAGCCAGCAGCCCGACAAGACCCGCTACATCATCTGCAACGGCGACGAAGGCGATCCGGGTGCCTTCATGGACCGTGGCATGCTGGAAAGCGATCCCTTCAGCATTCTTGAAGGCATGATGATCGGCGCCTACGCCATCGGTGCCTGCAAGGGCTTCTACTACATCCGCGCCGAATATCCTCTCGCCATCAAGCGCATTCAGAACGCCATCGAGAAATGCCGCGAAGTCGGCATTCTGGGCGACAAGGTCATGGGCTCCGACTGGAGCTTCGATCTGGAGATCCGTTTGGGCGCCGGTGCCTTTGTCTGCGGCGAAGAAACCGCCCTCATCCGCTCCATCGAGGGCGAGCGTGGCCAACCCAAGGTGCGTCCTCCTTACCCGGTGGTGCGCGGTCTCTGGGGCAAGCCCACCTCAATCAACAA
>JAUYES010000656.1 GCA_030691225.1 Holophaga sp.
TCGATATCGCCGAGAAGCGCAAACCCCAAGATGGTCGTTTCAAGCTCAAGGTGCGTGGACGTGCCATCGATTTCCGGGTCAGCATCATGCCCACCATCCACGGCGAAGATTCCGTTATCCGTATTCTGGACAAGGAAAATCTCTCCGAAGAATTCAAGAGTCTGAGCCTCGATATCCTGGGTTTTTCACCCCTCGAACTGGCCAAGATTCGTCGCTTCTCCAAAGAACCCTACGGCATGTTCCTGGTGACCGGCCCCACGGGTAGCGGCAAGACCACCACGCTTTATGCCGTGCTCACGGAAATTCGCAGTCCCGAGGACAAGCTCATCACGATTGAAGATCCGGTCGAATACCAACTCGAAGGCGTCACCCAGATCCCCGTCAACGAGAAGAAGGGGCTTACCTTCGCTGTGGGCCTTCGCTCCATTCTTCGCCATGACCCCGACAAGATTCTGGTCGGTGAAATTCGCGATCCCGAAACCGCTCAGATCGCCATCCAGTCGGCGCTCACCGGCCATCTGGTCTTCACCACCGTGCATGCCAACAACACACTGGATGTGCTCGGACGCTTTCAACACATGGGCGTCGAGGTTCACAATTTTGTTTCGGCCTTGAATTGCATCTTGGCACAGCGATTGGTCCGAACCCTCTGCCCCAAGTGCAAACGAGCCATCCCCGCCCCTTCGCCCCAAGAACTCATTGATAACGGTGTGGATCCTGCCTGGGCCACGACCGCGACCTTCTTCGACAAAGTTGGTTGCGTGGATTGCAACGGCACCGGCTTCCGGGGTCGCCAAGCCATCATCGAATTCATGGGCATGAACGATGAAATGCGGGAGCTCATTACCAATCGTGCCTCCATCCGCGATGTCAAAGCCGCCGCCCGCCGCCATGGCATGCAGACCTTGCGCGAAAGCGCCGTGGAGAAGGTTCGCCAAGGCCTGACGACCTTTGGTGAAATCAACAAGGTTACCTTCAGCGAGACACTGTAATTAAGTCTCGTTCCAGGCTCTGTAAGTGTTTAAGGCGCGCAAAAAGACCTTCCTGTGTCAGCAATTCCGCCGCCGTGCCGGACTGAATGGGAAGGCCTTCTTCCAGCACCAGCACGCGTTCGCATAACTCTGCAACGAAAACGCGATGGGTAGCCAGAACTAGGGTCGTCTGCCCGAGGTAGGCGTTCAAGTTTTCGAGAATACGGCTTTCGGTTTCGGCATCCACGGCGGAAAGCGCGTCGTCCAACAGCAGCAATCGGGGGCGGCGCAGCAGCGCTCTGGCCAAGGCAGTGCGCTGGCGTTCGCCACCCGAAAGGGCGATGCCACGCTCGCCCACCACCGTATCCAGGCCGGAAGGCAGGCGCTGAATCAGTTCATCCAGGCAAACAACCCGGGCTACATCCCAGAGTTCTTCTTCGGTGGCATTGGACCTTCCCAGGATGAGGTTTTCCCGGAGGGTCGTGGAGAAGAGGAAGGCCTCCTGGGGCACCCAGCCGATGCCTGCCCAGTGTCGGCGCAAATTGGAGGGTTCGAGGGGCACACCGTCCACCAGGAATTGGCCCGTCATCGAATCCCGCAAGCCCGCCAGAATCTGCAACAGGATGGTCTTGCCCGATCCAATGCTGCCTACGATGGCTAAACTTCCCCCGGCTGGGATCTCTAAATTCAGGGGACCCACGCCCCGCCCAGTGGGGAAACGATGGCTGACTTGTTTCAAACCCAACGAAACCGGCTGGTTTGAAATCTCCACATCCGAACCTTCGGGTAGTGGCTTTTCAGGGCTGGCGAGAATCTGATCGATGCGATCTTGTCCGGCCCGGGCGCGTTGGAAGAGATTGGTGGCCCAACCCAGAGACATTACAGGCCAAGTGAGCGCCACTAGGTACCCTGTGAAGGCTGTCAAATCGCCAAGCGTTAACTGACGCTGAACCACGAGACTGCCACCGAAGGCCACCAGGATTAGGGCCGCTAGGCCTCCCATCAACATAGATAGAGGGCCGTAGGAACTAAAAATGGCGGATTGGCGAATGCTGAGCCGCGCCTGCCTGAGACTCAACTCCCGGAATCCTTCGATGCGCTGCTCCTCAAGCCCGAAGGCCTGGACGACCTTTTCCCCAGAGATGGTTTCATGGCTATAGGTGTTAAGCGCCGAGGTCACCAGTTGCAACTTCTGTTGGGTGCGATGGCTGGCCTTGCCGATGGCGTAGAACCCCAACCCGAGCATAACGAAAGGGCTCATCACGGCCAGGGTCAGCCTGGGGCTGCCGTGCAGCATCAGACCCAGGGTGACGGGCAGCAGACTGAACGCCTGGAGGTAACTC
>JAUYES010000657.1 GCA_030691225.1 Holophaga sp.
GGAAGAAGACGAAGCCAATGATTTGAATTCCGAGGATCTGGAAAATTTGCCAGACACCTTGTACCTACACGTGCCCCTGAAGGCTATCAAGGCACGACCGGAGTTCTGGAAACCCTATGCAAAGCGCCTAGCCGTCTGGGGCATGAAGGCACCTCAGGAAGCCAAAGGCCTAGGTTTCGAGCCCGCGATTCTGATCACCGACGGACTCTGATGCTTTCTCGGTGTTCTCCGTGGTGATTCTTATTTCGATTCATCCGAAGGCTGTCGAACGCTCTGCGAGAGTCTGCCCAGCGTAGACCCCGACCAGAACCACAGAGCGGAAAGCCCCATGGCTACGCCCGCCACGGGCAGAGCCATCCACGCCAACAGGGCCGGGGCCCAGGCTCCCAGAAAGTCTCCACCGCGGTAGATAAAGGTATCGATGAAGGGCTTGGATTTGTATTTCTCATCCGGCCCCAGCGCAATGTAGAGAATCTCGCGAGCGGGGCGATCCACGGCGTAATGTAGGCCGCGGCGCGCCACCTGGAACACCGCCAGGACCGCAAAAACGGGCCAGACCCACAGAGCGCCGAAGCCCGCGATGGTTAGCACTGGGAGGATGACCAACACGGGCCGAAGGCCGAAGGTCGTAATCAGTCGACTGGTGAAGAACAATTGCGTCACGAGCGTGAGCAGATTCACCCAGAGATCGATCCGCGCAAAGGCCGCAGCGCGCGCCGATTGGCTGGTGAACGCCTTGGCTACGATGGTGCCTTGGGCCATGTAGAGAAACGTTGTGGTAAGTGTGAAGAACAGCATGTAGAGCGCAATTTGAGTAAGGTAGGGCGATTTCCTGATCAGGCGTAACCCCTCCAGCAAGCCAGGGCCCGGCTCTCTGGGGCCGCCAGCCACATCGCCCAAGTGGAAACGTCGCGCTAAGCCCATCACGCATTGCACGGCTAATTCCAGGAAACCGGCTGCTACGAGCACGAGTGCTGCTGGCGTGGCCTTGAAGGGCAGCACAAACCCAAAGGCCATGCCTTTGCTGAGCATTTCGGTGAGTCCCGCGCCAACGATCGCGCCCAGGGTTCCACCCATGGCGATGAAACCGAACAGTCGCTTGCCTTGGTTCTCCTCGAAGAGATCCGCCATGAAGCCCCAGAAAACGCTCACCACGAACAGGTTGTAGACGCTCAGCCACACGTAGAAGGTGTAGCCTAGCGCCGTGCCGCCATGTCCCGGCAGCAGTTGGAAAAGAGCGAAAAAGATCAGCAGGTTGAGCGCGAAGAACCGGTAAACCAAGGGAATAAACCGTCGTCGTGGCAGGCGTGAGACCAGGGCGGCGAAGGCTGGATTGGCCAAAAGCATCAGCACCAGGGTGCCGGTCATCAGCCAGGGTAATTTGTCGGCGCCCCGTGCAATGCCCATGGCCTCCCGTAATGGGCGCAACAGGTAGTAGCCCAGCATCAGGAAGAAAAAATAGCCGGTGGCCAGCGCCAAGGCTCGCCCCTCGCCAGGAAGCACCTTCACCAAGCGGGCCAGAAGACTCTTGTCGGCGGGGCTATGCTCGGGAGCGACCATGGAATCCTCGGGGATCGGGTCCTGTCAATGGACTGTCTACCCTGTATAGCATTACGAGGTATCATCCAGGGCGCCAATTCCTTTTTTGGAGGAACCATGAAGCTCTCTCGACGTCTTTTCCTGGGGTGCTCTGCCCTTGCCTTGTTGGCCTGCACTGGCCTGGGAGCGGCTCCGGCCGTGAAGCCTCTGCGCATCCTGATTCTCGGTGGCACGGGTTACCTTGGCCCCGCCACCATCGAGGCCGCGCAGGCACGGGGCCACAAGATCACGATGTTCAATCGCGGGAAGACGCGCCCCGATCTCTTTCCTGGCGTTGAAAAGCTCCACGGTGATCGTGATCCCAAAAAGGGGGAAGGCCTGAAGGCCCTGGAAACGGGCGAATGGGATGTGGTCATCGACAACAGCGCTTATTACCCGCGCATGGTGACGGCCTCTGCAGAATTGCTGGCCAAACGCTGCAAGCAATACATCATCATCAGCTCCATCTCTGCCTACAAGGAGCCCAGCCCTGTCAATGGTGATGAGAGTGCGCCACTGGCCACCATGGCCGATCCCACACTGGAGACCATGGGCAAGACCTATGAAAATTACGGACCCCTGAAGGCGCTTTGTGAGCAGGCTGCGGAGAAGGCCATGCCTGGCCGCGTTACGGTGATTCGCCCCGGCTACATTGTGGGGCCCGACGATAACAGCGGGCGCTTTACCTACTGGCCGGTGCGGTTCAGCAAGGGTGGCACCATTGCCGTACCCGGTTCACCCACCGACCCCATTCAGATCATCGATGTGCGGGATCTGGGGCAATGGCTCGTCAAGCTAGCGGAAACCGGGACGGTGGGTAGCTTCAATGCCTGTGGGCCAGATAAACCCCTGGCCTGGGGACGCGTCATCAAGGCTTGCCAGAAGCTGAGCCCTTCTGGCACTAAATTGACGTGGCTACCCGTGGAGTTCATCGCCAAGCAGGAAGGTCTCGGGTTCCCCATTTGGGCACCCTTTGAGGGCGATACGAAGGGTTTCCACACCTGGAGCAACACCAAGGCCATTAAGGCTGGGCTGAAGTTCCGTCCGGTGGAAGAGACGGTGAAGGACACCCTGGATTGGTACAAGACCCAGGAGAAAGTGGAAAAGGGTCGCAATAAGTTGGCTGGTCCCACGTCGGAAGTCGAAGCCAAGGTGCTTGAGTCCTGGAAGCATCTCGCTTCAAAAAAATAGCCCGATCACCCCATCACGCCATCCACATTCGATCCACAAAGGATCAACCCCACCGGGCCTTCGGGTAGGAAGACTCCGGATAGAAGGGCGGCTAGGGCCGTTACCCCACCGGGTTCGGCCACGAGGCGAGCTTCCTGCCAGAGCCACGATTGGGCATGGGCAATGGCGGCCTCGCTGACCTGAATCACTGGGCGAATATGGCCGCGCAAGAGCTTCCATGGAAGCGCCCCCAAACTGGGGGCGCCGAGGGAAGTGCGCGTGAGGCCGGAACTGGTGACGAGTGTGGGTGTATCCCAGCGTTGAGATTCAGCCAGCGCCGGGCAATTTTCTGGTTCAACGGGAACCACTTCCGCAGCACCACCGAACGCTACTTGAAGGCCCGAGGCGAGGCCACCACCGCCCACTGCCACTAGCCATTGGCGAACCCAAGGCGCCTGATCGGTTAACTCCAGGCCCAGTGTGGCTTGCCCGGCAATGACCTCGGCTTGGTCGTAGGGATGAACCATGGGCAGGTCTGCGGCCTGAGTGAAGGCGAGGGCCGCTTCAAAGGTGGCGATCATATCGTCGGAAGGTTGGCGCACCTCCGCACCCAGCGCACGCATGCGCGAAAGTTTGGTTTCGGCGGCGCCCTGAGGCGCGAAGATGACGGCTCGGCGCCCCAGGGCCTGAGCGGCGTGCGCAATGCCTAATCCGTGATTGCCGCCCGTGCAAGCAACCACGGTGGAGGAAGGTGTGCCCATGACCCCGGCCAGGGCGCCGCGCACTTTGAAGGAGCCGGTCACTTGAAGCAAATCCAGTTTCGCAATCACCGGCAGCACTCCGAAGGGAGTGGGCACATTAAGGCTGAGGAGCGGTGTCATTCGTAAATGCGATGCCAAGGCCGTGCGCAGGCGCACGAGGCCCTGGCCGGTGAGCGATGAGAGATCGACATCGGTTGGGTAGAGCGCATTCATGCGGTCACAGGTTCTAGGCGTGTTAGCCAAGACTCCGAAAGGTCGACCGCTCCTCGGACCGTGGTCAAGTACCGCCGGCGCAGATCAAGGGTGATGGCTCCGGCCCTCCAGGTGTGGGCATCCAGCGCGATCAAGGGTGTGATTTCGGCGGAGGTACCCGTGAGAAAAACCTCGTCGGCTTCCAGCAGTTCTTGGAGAGTCACCGGGCGGGACTCGGCACCTGTGAGTTCCATTACGGTGGCGCGGGTGATCCCGGGCAGCGCATCGGGATGTTCAACGGCGGTCACACGGCCGTCCTTGACCAGGAAGACATTTTCACCAGTGGCCTCCACCGCGAAGCCTCGCTCATCCACAAACAGCGCTTCGTCGAAACCCGCCAAGGTGGCTTGGCGCTTGGCTAGAACGCTGTTGACATACCCGCCGCAAAGCTTGAGTGGAGGAATGGCCTGGGCCGTATTGCGTTGCATGGCGGAGCGATGGGCGCGCACGCCTCGGGCCGCAGCCTCGCCCAGGTGATTCTGCCAGGGCAAGGCGGCGACCATAAGGCGAGTGGTGTGACGGTCCACATCCAATCCAAGAGTTCCTTGCCCATAGAAGGCGAGGGGGCGCAGGTAAGCGTCGCCGAATCCGCTATCGGCAAGCGTATCAATACAGGCCTGGGCGCAGGTCTCCGCATTAAAGGGCATGCCAAGGGCTTCCGCGCCCCGGGCCATGCGCGCCATGTGGGCCTCCAGTCGAAAAATGGCGGGCCCACGAGGTGTGGCATAGCTGCGAATGCCTTCGAAGACGCCTAGCCCGTAATGCAGGGCTGGAGCCAAGAGGGAGGTGTGGGCTGCGGAGGCATCGACCAAATGGCCATCCATCCAGATGCGGGGCGTAGACATGGGAACTCCTGGTTCAGACGGGAACTTCGACGGGATGGAGGAAGGGCATGCGCTTGCGCAGATGGCGACCCACGTGTTCGAGTGGGTGTTCACGCTCGATGTGGCGCTGATGTTCAAACCAGGTTCGACCCGACTGGTTCTCTGCGACCCAGGCCTTGGCATAAGTGCCATCCTGAATCTCGGTCAGGATGCGTCGCATTTCGCGGCGGCTTTCCTCGTTGATCACGCGAGGCCCGCCGGTGTAGTCGCCGTATTCGGCAGTATCAGAAACGCTATAGCGCATGTAGCTAAGGCCACCGCGATACATCAGATCGACGATCAACTTGAGTTCATGCAGGCACTCGAAATAGGCGACCTCCGGCTGGTAACCGCCTTCCACCAGGGTTTCGAAGCCTGCTTTCACCAGGGCCGAAACGCCGCCACACAGCACCACTTTTTCGCCAAAGAGATCGGTCTCGGTTTCTTCGGCGAAGGTAGTTTCCAAGACACCTGCCCGCGTCGCACCCAGAGCCTTGGCATAGGACAACGTGAAGGCCATGGCGTGGCCGCTGGCATCCTGATGAACAGCCACCAGTGCAGGCACGCCGCCGCCTTCCTGAAAAACCTCGCGCACGCGATGGCCGGGGCTCTTCGGCGCCACCATCACGACATCGACCCCAGCTGGGGGCACGATCAAGTCGTAGCGGATGTTAAAGCCGTGGGCGAACAT
>JAUYES010000660.1 GCA_030691225.1 Holophaga sp.
CCATGTCTTTGCGTCATCAGCTTTGCGGCTACACGACAAACTGAAAGCACGTTTTGTTTTTCCTGTTTCAACTTCAAACCCAAAACTCGGATCAATTTCGCTATAATTTCTCCAGACTTCTTGATGGGTGTTTGGGTGCCCTCGCGCTTCGTACTGCCTCGCCGCATCGCCCATCTCGATATGGATGCCTACTTCGCGTCGGTGGAGTTGCTGCGCTATCCGGAGCTGCGCGGACAACCGGTGGTCATCGGTGGGCGCAAGCGATCTGCAGGTAACGATTCACAAGGCTTTCAGCGTCTACGCAACTATGTGGGCCGGGGCGTGGTCACCACAGCTACCTACGAGGCGCGGGCCTTTGGCGTGCGCTCGGGCATGGGTTTGATGAAGGCCGCGGTGCTGGCACCGGATGCCATCTTGCTGCCCGGTGATTACGAAACCTACAGCCGGGTTTCACGCACCTTCAAGGCCGCCGTGGCAGAGATCGCACCGCAGCTTGAAGACCGTGGCATCGACGAGATCTTTCTGGATCTAACGGAGGTTTCCGGCGAAACGCGGGAACTTGCCCAGCGGATCAAGGATGCGGTGAAGCAGGCCACGGGACTCTCCAGTTCCATTGGGGTGACGCCTAATAAACTGCTCTCCAAGATCGCTTCAGAATTACAGAAACCGGATGGCCTGACGATTCTCGGAATGGAAGATCTTCCCACGCGGATCTGGCCGTTAGCCTGCTCGGTGATCAATGGCATCGGTCCCAAGGCCACGGTGAAGCTCGAGGCGTTGCAGATCCGCACCATTGGTGAGCTTGCCCAAACGGAGGCAGGATTCCTGATCGAGCACTTTGGCAAAAGCTACGGGGCGTGGCTCCATGAGGCCGCTCACGGCCGTGATGATCGTCCGTTAACGCTCTCGCGAGAACCCAAATCCATCAGCCGAGAAAGCACCTTCGAGCGAGATCTTCATCCCAAGCAGGATCGGGAGGAACTGACTCGCATCCTGGTGAATATGTGCGAACGCTTGGCCCAGGATCTGGCCCGAAAGGGCTACCTGGCGCGTAGTGTCGGCATCAAGGTGCGTTTCGAGGATTTCTCCACCCTCACGCGGGATCTTTCCTTCCAGCTGCCCATCGGCGATTCCCCTGCGTTGATCGATGCAGCCAGGGCCAGCCTGAAGCGGGTCACCTTGGATCGCAAGCTGCGCCTGTTGGGCATTCGGGCGGGTTCGTTGGTGGTGGAGCAGGAATACCGATTGCAGGCGGCCGAAGCCAGTCGCGTGGCGGAACCGGGGCTCTTTGCGAATCTGGATCTGTGATGCCGCGGATCACGCGCTCCGTGCGCGATTTCGTTTTGCCCCTGGAACCCAGCGGCAGCCTGGATGCCTCGCTTTCGTTTCAATTGGAAGAGGACGCTGCGGCACTGGGCATTCGTCTCCATACCAAAGTGCAGAAGCGCTTGGCGCAGGAGCACGCGGAGCTCCAGAGCGAGCGCACGGTGCTTCGGACCCTGGAACACGACGATTTCGAATGCCTGGTGCGCGGGCGGGTCGATGTCTTGATTCCAGGTGTGGTGCCGATCCTGGAGGAAATCAAGACCACCTTTCAGCCCCAAGGCTTGTTGCGGGCACTCGAAGCGAATCCTTTTCATCCCTTTGCGCAACAGGTTCGGATGTACGCCTGGCTTTTGATCCAAACGAGCGAAACCGCACCCACGTGCCGTCTGCGGGTGATTTCCTTGCTGGATGAAATCGAAACCGTGGTCGAAGTTCCATTCGATGCGGAGGCCTTTTCGGTATGGGTGGAAGCCCAACTTCAGGGCCTTCACCGTCAACACCTCGAGGCCGTTGCGCGTGCGGCGGAGCGAACGGCTACAGGTCTGGGATTGCACTTTCCCTTCGACGCGCCGCGTCCCGGGCAAGAGCGTCTCTTGGCCCTGGTCGAAGAATCGCTGAACGACCAAGCTCGCCTACTCGTGCAGGCGCCCACAGGCCTTGGCAAAACTGCTGCCGTGCTCTATCCAGGACTGCAGAAGACCTTGGCGGATGATCTGCGCGTGTTCTACCTCACCCCGCGCAACAGTCAGCATTCGGTGGCGGAAGCCTTCGTGCGCCGGCTGCGCGAGGCCGGTCATCCCGTGCGGTCCATCACCCTGCGCGCCAAGGAGCGCATTTGCCCGCAGGCCGAAGTTCACTGCCATCCCGATGTGTGCCCCCGGGCCAAGGGCTATTACGACCGGTTAAAGGAATCTTGCGCCCTGGCTCGCTTGGCCGAGGCCGGTTGCGCGGATTCGGAACTCATTCAGGAGCTGGCGGATGAATTCAACCTCTGTCCCTTCGAACTTTCCCTGGATGCCTCGCGCCATGCCGACGTCATCATCGGTGATTACAATTACGCCCTTTCGCCATCGGCCACCCTGGTTCGTTTTTTCGGTGACGAAGCTGCCCAGGCGAAAAATATCCTGTTGATCGACGAGGCCCATAACCTTCCCAACCGCGCCACAGCTTGGTTTTCACCTGCCTTGGAGGTGGCCCAACTAAGCCCGGATTTTGCATTTGACCTTTGAGCCCCCGGATTCTGGGGGCTCTTTGTTGTGGGGTGTTAGGGCGCAGTATCGAGGTATGTGCCCCCGTGGTTCAGGTCATGAGGGCCATAAGTGGGCCTTCATTGGGAGTCGCTTTG
>JAUYES010000661.1 GCA_030691225.1 Holophaga sp.
CAGGGCCTTGGCGGTGAGCGCAACAGGGATATCCGGGATTACGCCGATGCCGTGAAAGCGGCTCCCATCGACATTGCGCACATGGAGACCTGTCCACATGACCCGGTGGCCCGTGGGTACCGCGAAGGGATTAACATCGCCATTGGTGCCACCGGTGGTGGTGCCCACCACCCGCCCTAAGCGGTTGCCTTGGGCGATCTGCAGCAGGTATTCCATCTGGCTGATGCAGCCACTATCGGCCAGGAAGACCTTTGGCGCGGCGACAAGGGGCGTTCGGAAGGGGAGGGTGTTCTGGATGGCCCTTGTCCGGGCCATGGGGCCGTCTGGGAGCACCGGGGCGGGTGTCTGGAAAGCGGCGGTGCGGAAGCCCTGAGGGGAGAAGTGGGCGAAGAGGTTGAACCAGCCCATGAAGTCCTCGGGGTAGTCTCGGGCGTCGAGAAGGATGCCTTTGGCGGTGGCCAGACGCTCGGCCAGGGCGGGCACCTCGGCTTGGGTGAGGTAGCCCAGATTGATGTAGTAGATGCCCGGCTCCCACTCCTTCCAGGACGTTGCGGGGCGTTTGACCTGAGGGTCAGTGGCTGAGGCGACGAAAGGGACCGTCACCTTCCGGGAGGCGCCGTCCAATCCGACGACCTCCAGTTCGCAGCTCTGGCCCTGGGGGCCAGCGACGAGCCGAATAGGGAGATTCGCGTCGCGCCAGACGGGATTAGTGAAGGGTAGATAGCGGGCCAGCGCCTCGGCCTTTAGGTCCAGCGCTTGGCCGTCCTGGCTGCGCACGGCTTCTCCGGGTTTCAGGGCGGGATTCTGGGACCCGGCCACGCGCCAGGCACCCTCCACGCGCGTAAGCGCCAGGGGAAGGTAGCCTGGGGTGGTGCCTTCCGGCAAGGGGGAGTAGCCGGAAACCCAGCCGTGGCCGTCCTGAAGCCGGGCCATGAAGGCCTGGAGGGTGCTGGCGAAGGACCGAGGGGAGGTGTCCTGGGCAGCGCGCTCGAGGGCTTCTTCGAAGGCCGCCTCCCAGTCCACGGGCTGGTCGTTGAAGTAGGGATAGAAGTGCTGGATCACGTTCCAGGTGATGACGAGGCTGCCGAGCCGGGTCGCGCGGTCCTGCCCGTCCAAGGCCCAGCGGGTGTCGTAGGGGGCTCCACTCGAGGCTGGGAGAGTCAGGCCTCCCTGGGTATAGAGCGTCATGGGGACGCGAGCCGAAAGGCCGCGAGTGAGGGGGGCCTCGTAAGGCGATGCGGGCAGCGGGCGCTCCGCGGCGGCGGTATTTGCCGCCGTCATCTTCCGCTCGCTCTTGTACATCTGGGTAGTGGCTCCCGAAAGGCCGCCGACGCCTCGATGGTCCCAGTAGGCGACTTGCCAGGTCCCTCCGGGAGGCTGAAGCGTCGTGGGAATGGCTGGGGCCTGGCCCGTCGGGAACACCTGGACCGTGGGTGCCATGGTGACGAAGAGGGCCTGAAGTCGGGCTTGCAGGCCTTCTATAGTGGTCTCGCCCTCCACCTGACGGACCCCTTCGCAGGCCAGCGCATCCCAAGCGGTGCGCGAATTACCGTCGGAGGGATGGAAGAATCGCACCCGGCCGTAGAGGCGGGCGAAGGCCTTGATATTCTGCAGCCCTGTGGGGGTGAGGGGCGCTGGAGCAGCTGCGATTGGCAGGATCCTAGTGTCCGGAGGCGCGGCCACGGGCGTTTCGCCACCTCCGCCACAGGCAAGGATGAAAAGTGCAACAAGCGAGACGGTTAAGCGGGAAGCAAGATGGCGTTTCAGCAGCATGGGATGCACCTCGGAGGGGTTGAGCCATGAATAAGGCACTTACCATGCCAACCGAGATCTGCGCATGCCGACATAGGTTGAAAGAGGCCCATTCCCTACCGGAATACGCGAACGATCTATTTCCTACCGATCCAAGGTGATAGAAGCAAAGTGAGCTCGGTATTTCACTCCACCACGATGGTGCTCACGGAGTGGGCAGGGAGGTTGACCACCCAGGTGGCTAAATTCACGCTCACCGATCCGGCTAGAACAGGCGTTGGGTTGGCGGCGTTGGCGGTGCCATCTAAGCGATAGAGGGTCGCGGTGCCCTGCTGGGCGAGGCCCTGGAACCCAACATCCAGGGCGGTGTTGGAACGGTTGAGGGTTGGGCTGCCGAGGGTGATGACCGGTGGCGTAACGCGATCCCGGTAGCCCAAGCGAATGGACGCTAGATAGCGTTGAAGGTCGCCCATGCAGGCAACGCCGGGCTGATGTTCCAACTCGCCGCCACGCCGCCAGTGTTGGTAGGGGTGACAGCTATGATGGCTGTGCCCACCGTGCCATTCAGTGTGCTTGGGTTGTACGCGATGACGGGCTGCTGCAAGGTGGCAGTCACGATCACCGTGGCCTGCGCCGACTTGCTGGGATCCGCCACACTGGTGGTCACCACGATGGCTGGCGCGGGAGGAGGCACGGGCGGGACATTCTGCTCACCGCCGCAGCCCAAGAGAAGGCACAAAAGGCCAAACGCTAGCACTGCGCACCCGCGATAGGACATGACAACTCCCTTGAATAGTCTTATTCAAGGGACGTAATTCGCATTCTTCTGATCGTACTAGATCCACTTGACAGAAAAAGGGCTGGTCCAGTTAGCGGGGGATGGAAAGCATATTCCTATTTTTAGATTTCCCGCACAGCCCACGCTCGCGGCACGAGCATTCGCTCCCACCAGAGGCCCGTTTCAGAGCGTTTGCCCACGGCCAGGAACATGCAGACTTCGGCGCCGCGAGGCAGACCGAGCAGTTTCTTGGCGCGCCAGGGATCGAAGCCTTCCATGGGACAGGAATCGAAGCCTTCGGCACGGAGAGCCAGCATGAAGGTGGCGGCGCCCAGGGCCGTGGACTTATGCGTCATGACTCGGAGATCGGCCAGGCTGAGCATGTTGTGCATGGGGCGGAACAGCGATACCACGCGGCTGATGGTTTTCTTGAGGCAGCCCAGAATGCCGAAAGGGCCTTGAATGTAAATCAAAGGCATCAGCCGGCCCCAGTATTGTTCCTGACTTTTGCGCAGGATGCCCCGCTCCTTGAGCGTGTCCAGAATGAACCGGCAGTGGCGCTTCCAGGTTTCGCGGTGAGCCACCACGGCAATGAGCATGGGGGCGGTTTCCGGCCCGCGCTGGTTGAAACAAATGGCGTTGGCTTGTTTGCGAATTTCGGGATTCTTGATGATCACGAATTCCCAGGGCTGAAGGTTGCTGGAACTGGCGGCGCGCAGGGCGCTATCCAGGCAACGGTCGAGGACCTCTTGGGGCACAGGATCAGGGAGAAAGGCGCGAATGGTGCGTCGTTCCTCAACGATGGCGTGAAAGGTGTTGGCGGCTTCGGTTGGTTCAATCATTTCGTCATTGCCTTCTTTGTCGCCTTAGGCGATATGAGCATCTTTCTGTCCGAGTTCTTTCACTTCGGCGAGCCAGCGCAAACGGGCCTTGCGGTTCGCGGTTTTCACGGTGGCGAAGCGGCGCACCGCAACTTGTTTGACTCCGCAGAACGCGAGCACGGCTTTCTTGACCATGCGGACTGCGGGCATTCCATTGACGAACCAGTCGTAGAAGCCCGGTGAGTCGGCCGTAACAAACATCCGCCCCGTGCGCCCCGCCAGGAGGCGATCCCAGAAGACGCCCTTCGGGCGTGTTTGAAAGGCAAAGCCCGGCAGAAAGGCGCGGTCGAAAAAGCCTTTGAGTAAAGCGGGAGGTCCGCCCCACCACGTTGGGTAGACGAAGACCAGGTGCTGAGCCCAGGTGATGCGCTCCTGAGCTCGCACGAGATCGGGTTCCAGGGCTTGAATGGTGCGATAGCCCTGGTGAAGGATGGGATCGAAATTCAGATCGCCCAGGCGGAGGATTTCCACCTCGGCACCAGCCTCCTGGGCGCCCTGGGCGTAACTTTCCGCCAAGGCACCACACAGACTTTCCCGGTCGGGATGGCCAAGGATGACCAGGATTCGCTGACTCATTCGGCTACCTTTGCGGGTTGCAACCGACCCTTCAACCGCTGCCAGGATTTCTTCCAGGAAAAATCATCCAGGATGTCGAAGAACACTGGGATAACGATCAGCGTGAGCAAGGTGGAAGTGATGATGCCACCTACTACGGCACGGGCCATGGGAGCGCGCATTTCCGCACCGGCACCCAGAGCCAAAAACAGGGGCAACATGCCGCCGATCATGGCGAAGGAGGTCATGAGGATGGGGCGCAGCCGGGTCATGCCGGCCTGAATAATGGCTTCGCGGCGGGGCAGGCCTTCTTCACGCATCAACTGCAAGGCGCTATCCACGAGCAGAATGGCATTCTTCGTCACCAGACCCATCAAGAGGATCAAACCGATCTGGGTCATCATGCTCATGGGATCACCCGTGATCAGCAGCATCAGCACCATGCCCACCATGGAGAGTGGCAGACTGACCATGATCGTGATGGGCAGCTTAAAGCTTTCGAACTGGCTGGCTAGCACGAAGTAGATGAAGAACAAGGCCAGCAAGAGCGCCGTGGCCATGTAGCCTGCGGTCTCTTTGTTATTGCGGGCCTGACCCACGAAATCAACCTTAACCCCCTCGGGGAGCGAGCCCTGGGCTTGCATCTCGGCGATGCCCTTGCCGAGTTCGGTCACCACTTCCTGCAGGGTCTTGTCCTCTTTGTTGGCGGAGAGCATCAGCTGCGACTGAAGCTGTCGGCGCTGGAGCTTGGCCGAAGCGATGGTCTCTTCGAAGCGGGCCACGTTGGCCACTTTGACCATCAGGTTATTGCCTGCTTTGTCCTTTTTCGTTGAAACCAGATTCATCCCGGCGATCTGCGCAGGACGGCCTCGCGCTTCATCGGAGAGACGCACGCGCACATCGTACTGTTCGCCCGAGGCCGGATCCTCATACTTGGCGACTTCCAGTCCATCCACCATGGGGCGCACCACGCTGGCCAGGGCCATCGGCGACACCCCGAGGTCGGAAGCCTGCTTGCGATCCACGGTGAGGCGGAGTTCGGGCTTGCCGAGATCGCGGCTGCTGGTGATATCCACCGCCCCCGTGATGCGCTGGAAGAGGGCTCTTACTTGGGGTTCAGCCTGCTCCACGGCCCGCCGGTCGGGGCTCAGAATCGCGATATTGAAGGGCTTCTCATCTCCAAAATCCGCCACGGGACCAATGCCGATTTCGGCCCCGGCGATGGTGCGGAACTGCTCGCGCAGTTGGCGGCGGATGGTGGTGTGAGAGGGCCGATGGCCTTCCTTTAGCTTCACGTAGATCTTGCCTTC
>JAUYES010000673.1 GCA_030691225.1 Holophaga sp.
GAACATGGCGAAGGCTACGGCAGCGCCTTCGTTGACGCGTTTTTCGAGCTCAACCATGCCGCGGATGCCACCAACGAAATCGATGCGCGTATCGGTGCGGGGATCCTTGATACCAAGGATGGGATCCAGCAAATTATCCTGCAGGATGCTCACATCCAGGCTCTTGACAGGGTCTGAAATGGGGAAGGTGCCGATTTTCGCGGTGAGGCGCTGCCACTTGCCTTGGAAGAACATGCCGAAACTCGCAGCAGCTTCGGGCTGGGGCTGGGGAGCGGGTGCGATTTCGAATTTTTCGCCAACCTTGGCCAAAAACTCCTCGGAGGTAAGCCCATTAAGATCTTTCACCACACGGTTGTAATCGAAAATTTTGAGTTGATTGTGGGGGAAGACGACTGCCATGAAGGACTCGAAGGATGCATCTTCACCTCCCGAGTGCTCGGCGCGGCGGCCTTGGGCGTAACGGATAGCGGCAGCGGTGCGGTGATGGCCATCGGCAATGTACAAGGCAGGTACGCCATTAAAAAATGCCGCCAGTTCGCCAATCACGACTTCGTCACGGATGGTCCAAACCGTGTGGCCCATGCCATCGGGTGTGACCACGTCGTAGTCTGGTTTGCCTTTGCGAACGTTATCGACCACATGATCGATGTAGGGCACGGCGCGGTAGGTGAGGAAGACCGGCTCGGCATTGGCATTCTGCTCAGTGATGTGCTGCGTGCGGTCGTCTTCCTTGTCCCGGCGGGTGTACTCGTGCTTCTTGATGAAGTTGTCTTCGTATTCCTTCACTGAGCAAAGGCAGACCAGGCCAGCCTGAACGTGATCGCCCATTCGCTGCTGGTATACGTAGAGACAGGGCTTGTCTTCGTTGTAGAGCGTGCCATCGGCGATGAATTTTTTCAGATTCTCCACGCCCTTGGCGTAGACGCTATCCGCGTGCTCATCAATGCCTTCGGGAAGATCAATTTCCGGCCGCCCCACGTGAAGGAAGGAATAAGGATTCCCCGCAGCGAGGGCCCTGGCTTCCTTTGTGTTGATCACATCGTAGGGCACCGACGCCACTTGAGCCGCTAGCTCAGCCTTGGGTCGGTAGGCGCGAAAAGGCTTGATCTGAGACATTGGACGATTCCCCCAAAAAAACCGGCTTAAATGAAACGAACGACTAGCAGAGCGATACTGAACAAGACGGCCTTGTGCATATTTTCACGCATATTCCCCGTTCCTGGAAGGGATAGCCTCAGAAATCACAATTTCCGGTGGACCACCTCACCAAAGAGTGGATTCAGATGGGTCGCATCATTGAGACGCAGGATCTCCAAGTGCTCCACATCCGCACCTTCAAGCAGATTCAAGGTGGTTGGCGCCTGGCGGAAGGACCAAACGCGCTCCAGGGGTAACCCCAAAATCCGACAGAGAAGCGCCCGGTTTACGCCATCGTGAGAAACAATCAACAGGTTTTGGTCCTCGCCAAGTCCGGCACAAGCCCTGGAAAATGAGGCCCAGGCTCGATCTTGAACTTCCTGAAAGGTCTCACCGCCAGGAAGACGCACAGTATGGGGAGCCTCCCTCCAGGCTTGCTGGAGCTCGGGATAAGCTTCCCTAATTTCAGAGGCTAAGCGCCCTTCCCACTCCCCATGGGCAATCTCCATGAGACCAGGATCGAAGGTCAATAGAGCGGATTGGCTGCCCAAGGCAATCTCAGCCGTCTGTCGAGCGCGAAGCAATGGCGAGGCAATGGCTCGATCAAGGTGTAGATCCTCAAACCTGAGTGCGAGCGCTTTGGCCTGAGCTATGCCCACACCCGAAAGAGGAATATCAAAGCCCTGGCCTTGATGGCGGCCCTCAACATTCCAGGCGGTTTCTCCATGTCGGGCCAAAATAACGCGCACTAGCGAGGGCCTCCCAGAGTCGTGTCTTTCAGAAACGCTGCATTGAGGAGCACCTCGGCCATAGGCATATCAATGGTGCGCTGCACCTTGCAGGTTTCCATGAATTCGATGTGCGGCCGCTCCCAAACCAAAATTTGGTAAGCCGCTTCTATACCTTCTAGATCGCGGTAAGCCGCATGGATCAACTGCCCGCCGCTCACGTAGATCAAACCGACACCTTCTTTTCCTTCAACATTTAGGGTCGCGTTCTTTTTCTCCCACTCCATGAGTTGCAACAGGCTAGTAAGGGTGATGCCCTTAACCATGCCATCGGGTTCCCGTAGAATGACGCTCCGAATTTCTTCCATCAAAAGCGGCAGCCGCACGGGTTTTGGCAGGATGCGAAGGGCTCCCAGGCAAAGGGGTACGTTCTGATGCTCTTCTTCCTGCATGGAGGTAATCACAAGCACGGGGATATGGGGATAGCGCTCAGTCACCAGAGCAATGAGATTGAAGCCATCCATCACGGGCATATTCAAATCGGTGACAAGCACATTCACCGTTTCTTGGCGCATGACCTCAAGGGCCTCGGCACCGTTGGAGGCCACAAGGATCTTGAACCCTGCCAACCCGCGCAAACCGATTCGGCATAGATTCTGGGTGGCTCGCTCGTCCTCGGCGATCAGCAAGGTTTTGACTGGCCCATCAACGTGAGGGGGCCTCCATCCTTGAGTCGCTCGCGGATCCTGGATAGTCATCGTGCCCTCAGAATACCCAGGCGCTGTCACGGAATAACATATGATGATTGTGCAGAGCCCCTCAGCGTTCCTTCCCCTTGGGTATCTTTCGGGAAGGCCTTGGCTCCTCATCCACAATGGCCTTGGCCTCCTTCCAATCCTCTGGATGGGCCAGGCGCCAGGCCTCCACCCAGGCTGGGCGCGTCGCATCTTCGTAGTCGCGTTCCTTCCGCAGGGAGGAGGCCAATACCTGGACTAGGGCTTCGTGAAGGTTTTTGGGATTGGGCGGAATATGGCCTTCAAAAATCGGTTCACGGAAATACCAAAGCAAGGTTTTTTCAACGGGCTTGCCCCAGGGCGCATATGTTCGGTCTTGCAGCCCACCTGGGAGCACCCCGCGCTTCAGGTTTTCCCCATAGAGATAGTAATAAACAGCCTCGCCATCGCTCCAATTGCGCAACACCTTGAGGGCGCCTTCCACCAATCGATATTGAAGCTCGGGATCGGCAGGTTTATCGGTTCGAAAATCCCAAGGACCCACGTGGGCATGGGCCACACTCGGGTAACCGACTTCCGTGATCATTACCGGCCGCTGAAAACGGACCTGAAGGGTTCGCGCCTTGTAGACAATCCACCACCACGCGTCCCGAATTTGGGTATCGCTTGGGTATTCATCGTGCTTCGCAATGGGGTCATAGGTATTCATGCCAATGGCATCGAGGCAATCGCCAAACTCGAAACTATCGTGAGAATCAAAATTCACGCTGTAGGTGAGTTTGCCCTTAAAGACTTGACGCACTTCCTTGGCAAGCACTCGCCACTGATCGGGAAAGGCATGGGTGCTCGCCATTTCGGTGCCAAGACTGAACCACTCAACACCTTCCTCATCGGCCAAAGCCGCAAGGTCGACATTGAACTTCCGATAGTTGGCCCACCAGGCATCCCAAGATGCGGGCTCGATATTGCCTCGCCACCAGGTTGCGTTCTCGGCCTCGTCCCGCAGATTGATGGTGGGAAAAAACATCATTCTTAGTCCGAGGCTCCGCGCCTGTCGAAAGGTTCGCCGCAGGCTCTCCTCGGTGGGACTGCTGGTCGGATGACGCACGATCTCAGTGCTATCAAAGCGTTCCATGCGGTAAATGGCCTGAAGACTAACCGTGGTAGCGCCAGTGGAGGCAATCCGGATCAGTTCATCCCGATAGTCGTAATCCGGAAACCCGGCATAGAGCCCCAATACGATTCCGCGGGGCTGGGGCCTCAGATACCCCGAGGATCGAATGTGAAAAATCGCCAAACCCAGCGGAAGCGCAAGCAAAGCCAGAATGGAGAGCAATCGACGAACCATGGAACCCCCCCTCCAACTCTAAATGGAAAGGCCGCCGGTGCCGATAGGATCCGAGCCGGGATTCATCGATACCCAGTCGCTTGTGAGTCGCCTTCTTCGCCCATACCGGGCTAACATTGCCTAGAATCCGCCATCCACTAGAGGTCACACGAGGAACTAACCCTTGCGCCAATTCCTTCCCAATCTCTCGCTCAAGCGCCGCATTATCCTGCTGCTGGTCCTGATATCAGGCCTCACCGTTCTGACAAGCGCCGCTGCCTTCTTGGCCTTTGAATACAGTCAGATTCGAGAATCTCTGGTGAATTCTCTTAAGACCTATGCAGATATCGCCTCGCGCTCCATTGGCCCCGAATTGGATTTTCCCACCCAAACCAATTCAGCCTCCAGCACCCTTTCCAGTTTGGAATCCAACCGACATATCCGA
>JAUYES010000675.1 GCA_030691225.1 Holophaga sp.
CAAGGATCTGAACATCGAGCAGATGCTTTGCTGGTTGCGCGCATCCGGAGTTTTTTGCGATTGTGCTCTTTTGAATGCCCGTCATCTCGGTGCGGACAAGAAAATCGACTAGATCCCGCCCCGCAGATTGGCGTTGGTCCGAAGTTGTCCGTCCTGCTCAACCAGCAGGGCCACGAGGCGATCCCCGTGGATGCCTCGAATCGGAGCCCGAGGATCAGGAAAGCCCTCGGGCAGGGCCACGGTTGCCGCCTGCACCTCGCCCAGAGGAATGGCCCGCCCGTGCGCCAGGTGATCGGCTTCCTCATCGGAGAGGGTTCGAGTGCGGCACCAAGGAATCAGTTCCAACCCCTGAAGCAGCTTTTCCTGGGCCGAACCCGGATCTTGCCAGGGACCGATGGCCGTTCGCGCAAGCAGTTCCAAATGGGCGCCGCAACCAAGGCTTCGCCCTAAATCCCGGGCCAGACTGCGCACGTAATAACCGCCACGGCAGGTGATCCGCAGGGTGCTCGACCGGGGCAAATCATGGGCTAGCCACGCAGCCTCATGCAGAAAAACCCGACTGGGCGGCAGGATCACTTCTTCGCCGCGATGCGCCTTCTTGTAGGCGGCTTCCCCGCCGATCTTCTTGGCGCAAGTGGCCGGTGGAATCTGTTCCTGCCAGCCCAGAAAATTCACCAAGGCCGAATCCAGCGCGCTGGAATCCAGGTGCGTGGCATCGCCTTCCATCACCGCAAGACCCAGGTGATCGCAGGTATCGGTCTCCACGCCCCATATGATCTTGGTTTCATAGGTCTTGGGCAGGGGATGCATCAGTTCCATCAACCGCGTAGCCTGCCCAGAAAGCACGAGCAGCAGGCCTTCGGCAAAGGGATCCAGGGTGCCGCCGTGACCCAAGGCCCATTTTTTTTGGCCCGCTTCATAGGCCGCATGTTTGAAGCGCCGCACCGCATCGAAGCTGCTCTCGCCCACCTGCTTGTGGACGAGGAAAACACCGGATTCGACCATCAGCTTTCCTGCTCGTCCACCACGGGCCGGGCGGCGCGTTCCTTTTCCAACTCGGCGAACAAGGTTTCCATTTTGTTGCCCTGATCCAGGGTTTCATCGAGGAAGAACCTCAGTTCGGGAGCCTTCTTCAGCTTCAACCGCTTGGCCAACTGGGTGCGCAGGAAGCCGGAGGCGCGGGCGAGGGCCTTGGCGCTCTTTTCCTGCTGCTCAGCTTCGCCCAGCACTGTGTAGTAGGCCTTGGCAATGCCGCGATCACCGGTCATTCGCACGGCGGTCAGGGTCAGGAATCCGAGATCGGGATCCCGGACCTCGCGCTGAATCAGCGTGGATAAAAGGAAATGGACTTGGTCTTCGAGCTTTTCGGGGCGGAGCATGGCGGAATCCTTGAAGATTCCAGTGTAGCGCCAATGCCCCCAACCCACAGTCGCTGCCACAATCACCAAATGGAAGAATGGTTCAAGGACTGGTTTGACGAGGATTACAGCGCCCTCTACGCCCACCGCGATGATGATGAGGCCGAATTGGCGGTTCGGGTGGCGCTGCAAATTGCGCCAGCCTTAAGTCATGGCCCGGTTCTGGATCTAGCCTGTGGCATGGGTCGGCACTTGATGCCGATGCACATCCACAATCCGCTCACCTTTGGACTCGATCTTTCGGCCCATCTATTGAGCGAAGCACCGCTCGATCTTCGCCCTTGGCTGCTCCGTGGAGACATGCGGCGCCTGCCCATCAAGCCAGGGACCCTTTCGGGAATCACCTTGTGGTTCACGCCCTTTGGGTATTTTTCAGAAGACGCCAACCGAGCCTTGCTGCGCCACCTTTCCACGCTGCTACGCCCTGGCGGCGTATTGTTGCTGGATTACCTGAATGCCACCCATCTGGCCCGCTCTTT
>JAUYES010000679.1 GCA_030691225.1 Holophaga sp.
AGGCCATTAAGGAATCTGGTTACGAAGGTGATTACCAAGGTGTCTTTCCGGTAAAAACCAACCAGATGAAAGAAGTCGTCGATCAGGTGGTGAAGTCGGGCTACAAATACCGCTATGGCCTGGAGGCTGGCTCCAAGCCCGAGCTGATGATCGCGCTCTCCATGAATCTTCACGCCGAGGCGCTGATTCTTTGCAACGGGTACAAGGACGAAAATTTTATTCGCATGGCCCTTCTGGCTAAAAAGGCTGGGCGTAATGTGTTGATCACCGTCGAGAAAATGACGGAACTGCCTTTGATCTTGAAGGTGGCCAAAGACTTGAAGGTGGAACCCCTGATTGGTCTGCGCGCCAAGCTTAGTGCCATGGGCGCGGGTAAGTGGGAATCCAGCGCCGGAGACCACGCGAAGTTTGGCCTAACGACACGGGAAATCCTGGATGCTATCGAAGTGCTGCAGAAGCGCGGCATGCTGGACAGCATCATCGAACTGCATTTCCATATCGGTAGCCAGATTACGGATATTCGTCGTGTTAAGGCCGCCCTCAAAGAGGCCACACGACTTTACGCCAAGCTTCAGAAGATGGGTGTGCCACTTCGATACCTGAACGTGGGTGGCGGTCTGGGTGTGGATTACGATGGCAGCCGAACGACCTTCAGTAGTTCCATGAACTACACCGTGCAGGAATACGCTTCGGATGTGGTGTGGACTACCAAGGATATTTGCACCCAGGAACAGGTGCCGATGCCTCACATCCTGAGTGAGTCCGGCCGCGCCATTGTTGCCTTTCATCAGGTGGTGGTTACCGATGTGATTGGGCTCATCGATACAACGTATTCCAAATACACCGTAGAGCTCTCAGGTAACGAATCTCAGATCATCAAGGATTTGGCGTACACGCGTGATGCCATCTCCGTAAAGAATTTTTCCGAGATGTATCACGACGCCATCACTCAAAAAGATGAACTGCTGACGCTGTTTAACCTTGGCTATTTGAGCCTGGAGGATCGCTCCAAGGGTGAAACGATTTTCTGGGAGGTCTGCCGAAAACTGTCACGGATTCTCAGCTACAAATCGTTGAAATATATTCCAGAAGAATTCCAGGATTTAAACAAGAGTCTCGCCGACAAGCTCATTGCCAACTTCAGCGTCTTTCAATCCTTGCCGGATCACTGGGCCATCGATCAGCTCTTTCCCGCCATGCCAATTCATCGCTTGAAAGAAAAGCCAACCCTTTCGACTACCTTTTGCGATATCACCTGCGATAGCGATGGCAAGGTCGATAAGTTCATCGACTTGAAGGATGTGCGCGACGAACTTCCCATGCATGAGCCAAGACCCGGTGAACCCTACCTCATCGCTTTCTTCTTGACGGGCGCCTATCAGGACACGCTTGGCATGCGGCATAACCTATTTGGAACCCCCAATGAGGCCCATGTCATCGTGAGTGAAGACGAGGATTTCCGCATCCAGCAGATCGTGCCAGCCCAGACCATCGATGATGTACTGCGCAGCGTGCACTATGATCCCGATCAGCTCATCGAAGGTCCAACTCGCAAGACTAAGCGTAGCGACAGCGATGCTTCAGAAGCCCTGAAGGCGTTGTTGTCTGAGCAGCGAAAGATGCACACCTATCTTGAAATGTAGCCCTCAAAGGCAAGGTGGTGCTTGCTCGGAACCTAGGGTTTGCTATGCTTTTACCCATGGTTGTTGGCTGCTCTTACTATACCGGCGCGGCTCGTCGTTATTACGGCGAGGGTGGGCGGTATGCGGAGAAGAGCTAGCGGTATCTAAGCCACCTTCACCCCAATCGCCCGCCTCTCCGGCGGGTTTTTAATTCCTCCGGAAGGCCTTCCTTCTCGGAGATCACCATGT
>JAUYES010000686.1 GCA_030691225.1 Holophaga sp.
AGTTCGCCCTTGGCCTTGGCGATACCCCGCTGGCCTTCGGTAAAATTTTCAACGTGAGAATTGCCAACCATGGTGATCAAACCGTAATCCAAGGGTGCGATTTCCGTGAGGCGCTGAATTTCACCGGGGGTGCTCATGCCCATTTCCAAAACTACGGTTTGGACGTCACTGGGCAAGGTCGCCAACGCCTCCGGCATGCCCAGGGTGTTGTTGCGATTCCCAGGCGTCCTCCAGGCACCGGTAGCTGCGGCCAGAAGTTCCTTCGTGCTGGTCTTGCCAACGGAGCCCGTTACACCCAACACAGCTGCGGGTTTCACCACCGCCAGTCGAGCCTGACCCCACTGCTGCAAGGCTGCAAGGGTGTCCTTCACCACCAACTGAGCACAGGGAAGATCCAATTCCTGATCCACCAACAAGCAGGCAGCGCCCTTCGCAATCGCCTGGGCCGCGAATTCATGCCCATCGCGCTCCGCCCGAATCGCGACAAAACAGGCGCCGGGTTCGAGGGTGCGGGTATCCATGGAAAGAGAGATAGGAATGATCGAGGGATCGCCCACCAGGCGCGCAGCGAGGTGGGGAGCGGCTTCAGATAAGGACCAAAGCGTCATACATTCACCATCCGGAGTGCTGAAAATCGAAACGAAACAGGGTCCACGGATGAACACGGATGGACACGGATAAAAGCAGAATGGCCGGGAAATTTGATACGGACCATTCTGCGAACCATTTCATTCCTCTTTTCTAGACCCTTGATGCCTTCAGCAACGATCGAAAACCCAACGCTTCTTTTTATCCGTGTACATCCGTGGACACTTTTTAGGCCCATGTTCGCGGAACGATTTCCCCTCGCAGGACCGCTTCCACGGCACCTCGATCGCTGTAGGGATGCTTCACGCCCATGATGTCTTGGTAAGGCTCGTGCCCTTTTCCTGCGAGTAATAGCAGGTCCCCCGCACGGCAGTCGGCTAGGGCAGCTTGCACAGCCAGGGCTCGATCCGTGATGCGATGGTAGCGTTTGGAATCCGCGAGAATATCGGTGGGAATGCCCACAGCGGCGTCATTCAAGATGCCCTCGGGATCTTCCTTGCGGGTGTTGTCACTGCTATGCCAGATCACATCGGCACCCGCCGCCACGGCGGCAGCCATGAGGGGTCGTTTCGTGCGATCACGATCACCACCGCATCCAAACAGCACATGCAAGCGACCACCGGGAGGCAATAGATCCTTGCCCGCCGCCAACAATTTTTCCAAGGCATCTGGCGTATGCGCATAGTCCACCATCACGCCAAACGCTTGGCCACAATCCACACGATCCAAACGCCCCGGCGCCCCCTTGAGCAGAGGCACGGCCTGCACCACATGCCCCAGATCAAAACCCGCCTCACCACAGGCCGCAAGGGCCGCCAGCAAATTGTAGAGATTGAAACGCCCCAACAACGGGCTCTCAACATTAAAATCGCCGAAGGGCGATTTTAATTGGAATAGCGTGCCGGTGGGGGTTAAGCGGGCATTTTCGGCGTGGTAGTCGGCGGTGCGGTTCACGGCGTAGGTGCGGGTTTGGCGTGAGGCGGCAAGGCTTCGACCGGTTTCATCATCCAGGTTTACTAAGGTCGTTTCGGATTGATCAAAGAGCCGACATTTGGCTTCGAAATAAGCCGCCATGGTGCCGTGATAATCCAGGTGATCCTGGGTCAAATTCGTGAACAGCCCAACCTTGAAGCGGGCGCCGTGAACCCTGGCCATGCAAAGGGCATGGCTGGAAACCTCGGTGGCGACGGCCACATCCCCGGCATCCGCAGCCTTGCGGAGCCAACGATAAAAAACCGGACTCTCGGGCGAAGTCCGCACTGCGTCGATTTCTTCAGACCCTGCGGCAATGGAAACGGTTCCAATCAGCCCGCAGCCTTTGCCCATGCCCTGCAGCAATTGGCGAATGAGCATGGTCGTCGTGGTTTTGCCATTGGTGCCGGTCACGCCGATGAGCGCGAGCTCTTCATCGGGCTTTCCATATAGGCTGCGAGCGGCATTGGCCATGGCTTCGCGGTGATTACCGCAAGCCAAGACACCAAAACCAATGCCTTCGGGCAATTCAAGAGGCTCCGTGGAAAGCACGGCCACGGCGCCCTTGGAGCAGGCCGAGGTCACGTAATCCGCACCATTCACGTGTTCACCTGGAATAGCCACAAAGGCCCATCCAGGCTGCATTTCACGGCTATCGCAGGCGAGGTGGAATACTTCGGTATCCGCAGGGCCTTGCCACTTCGCAATGCCTGCGGCTTTCATCCAACTTCCAAACTTCATGGCACCCTCATTTTGATCTTCACGGTGCTGCCAAAGGCCAGGGCGGCACCAGCTTCGGGACTCTGGTCTTGCACCAAATAAGGCCCCTCGGGCAGCTCGGTCAAACCCTCAATGCGCGGTGTTCCACCCGCCATCACCACGCGGTGGACCGCGGCCTTCAGGGCTAATCCTTTTAGGTCCGGCACCTTGCCGACTTCCACGTGGACCGAGGCTTCATCATTTTCGCTCACGGGCCAATCCCGCAGGCTGAGCTTCAAATCGGGTTCCTGATCCAAGCCTCTTCCAGTATTGCGGTACCGCATGATGGCGTCGCCGATCTTCTTGAAGAGGGGCGCGGCCACATCACCACCGGTCAGGCCACCCGATGGCTCGTCGAACATGAAAAGCATTCCGTATTGCGGTTTATCGGCTGGGAAAAACCCCAAAAACGAGACGTAGTGACGATTTAAATTGTATTTCCCGTCGATAAATTTCCGCGCAGTACCTGTTTTGCCGAAGGCCA